>JAKBGP010000046.1 GCA_021833045.1 Thermoplasmata archaeon | reverse complement strand
TAATAGAAGTAACTGTATTATTATCCCTTACCTCGAAGATATTGATCGTCATGTTAATGAAAAGATAACCATAATTTAAGGGGAAAAAGCTCTCAGTTGATTCTGCCATTATACCTGGCATGCTTACTTCAAACACTTGTTCCTGAAGAAAATATGAATATGAAATATTCAACTTTCCTATAACATTTTCCTGGAAAGATTCCTTTACTGGCTTCCCGAAACTTAGATTCGTATTCTTTTCCACACCATAGTTCATGAAATCTGAAGTATTTATTATGGGATTATGAGTAATTTTTTTAAAGTTAGAATTCAAGTAATGTGGACTGAACAAATCAATGGAAATTTTCTGATCTCCAATTGTAAGATTGAACGCTGGTGATTTATCAAACTGTATCTGCCCGCTACTATGACCATGTGCAATTCCCAAATACGTTGGAGACATTACAAGAATTGCGGCAAAAATTATAATGAAGGCAGATCTCATTTATTCAAATATATGTTACAATATTAAATCTTTATTGGTACAAAGTTTCAGGAGAATTCTTCTTCAAGTTCTATTATTACCTGATTCAACACCTCTTCAAATGTAAGACCCGAATATTCCATTAGTCCCCCTATTTCTGTCCTTAACTTTGCCTGAAATTCATCTCCTTCCTGGAGAAATTCTATGTTACAGATAAGTTCCTGCATAATTATTACCAATGCCTAATGAGTTAAGGTTTATTTAATCATTTCTTTACGATACATACGACTTTTGGCTTCCTATTGCATATCCACAAATATATTCATTATTCTAAATTAGCATGTTAAAAGTTCCCAGGATTACCTGAAATGATTGATTTTTCAAATAAATACACTTCAGGTTCTTCATTTTTTTGATCTCATGTAGAAGACTGCACTGCCCACTATGAATCCTGTGATCAGTGATATGGCAATGTACAGGATTAACATTACAGGAATTGCAGAACTTTTCTGAAAGCTGATTTCCATGTAAACATTGGAGTGCGTAAGAGAAACTGATCCACTCTTGATTCCACTGTAACCCGAAGGAGTAGTAATTGAATAGGTATAATTTCCCCCTGATAGATTATTGAATGTAATTGTGCTAGAAGTCGAACTTTCAACTGTTCCATCCAGATTAACGGACCATTTACTGCCTCCCGATAGTCCAGATTCAGCAAAAGTGACAGAATAGGTACTGATAAGTTGATTACTGTAAACATAGTCTATGGTTATATTTTGTTCTGGATGAGTCACCTGCACAACAGGTATGTTTGAAGCCTCATAGCCATAGGCATCCTGTGGAAGGAATTCATATATTCCTGGAACTATGTAGAACGATATATTACTTCCTGTGGAAATGAACCCTTCACCTGCAGCTGGAATTGAGAACCCCCAGAGAGTTCCCTGTGGAAGGCCGCTTTCCTGAACAGTAATACTGTATAGTAAACTGTATTTCAATGTGAGATTTACCATTGGCCCGCTAACGATGAATGCCCCAGAACTATCTCTTACAGACCCCAAATAAAATAGAGGTTCTAGGAGTATTTGTCTGGATTCCAGTGCGATTCCTGTTGCAGTGTAACTTCCATTGGGAAGATAGATTGAGGTCCCACTAACTCCAACGGAAAGTATATCATTGTTAATATCAACATACCCAGTTATCTGTCCTTGCTGGGAAAGTGGAAGACCTGTGGCACTCACAGTTGTCCTGTAATAGTATCTGGTAAGTGGTGCACTGTCATATGCATAATTTATGCTTCCATTCAGCAATCCCTGACCATTAAAGACAAATCCAACACCTGTTCCATTGTACATAGTATTACCATTCCCAAAGTAGTTGTAATAATAATTTCCCCCAGTATATCCAGAATCTATTATGCTCCCGCTGAGTACCTGTTCCATGAATGTTACAGATGATGTGACCGATTCTCTCGTTATGTTAAATCTGTTGTGGTATTTTACCTCGCCATCAGTATATAGATTACCATATTTCCCTTCCAGACTTACTATTGGAATCGTGGATGTAAATTCATTGTTATAAATGGTGTTATTGGAACTTGCAACAATAAGACCTATGGGTGCTGCACCGAATAGTGCTCCTGCAGGTATGAGATTATAATTTGAGAAACTGTTGTTCCATACATAGATATCTGATTTCATCTCCGCGTTATTGTAAATGAGCATACCAGATCCTGCACTTTCAATTTCATTGTTTTCAACGAGGCTGTGAGTAACGTTCCACAGCATAAGACCTGCGATGGGTGGAATATTATATTCAGTATAATTTGTGTATGTTAGAGTGGAAAACCATCCAGATATCACGTTGTTTCTTATAATTAAATTGCTTGAGTCATAGAATACAAACTGAAGGAAGTTTGATGATGTTACACCAAATGATGATAGGAGGTTATTCAGACTAATTGTGTCATAGCTTATCTGGAATGATGGCGCCTGATTATTACCAGAGAAGTTCTGAACAACTGTATATGCAGTGGTGTTTTGTATGAATACACCGTAAAATACAGGATATAAATAATCGTTAACTTCTGAAAATACATTATTCATTCTATCAGGAACACCGGCTTTACTACCTTGAGACAGGGGAATTCCACTTACCACGTAGGGATTGCTGTCTGTGCCCTCACCTGATACGCTTATATTTTTTATCTGGCTGTTATCTGAGGCGTAAAAAGGAGTGTATATCCCGTAGGAAACGCTGTATTCCAGATTTATATTTCCAAGGGAATACTGTTTTCCTTCTCTAAGAATCATTCCATTGAAAAATACTGGTTTATGATAACTCATTAAAACCTCAACAGAATATGTACCTGGATTAAGGTACAGATAGAATCTACCATTTTCCTGAATTGGAGAACACTGTGCCGTCTCGTTGTTTATTTTGTTCCCAATTCCAATCATGAGAAAAGCGTTGGATGGGCTTATTGTTCCATTTAGGATTGCATATCCCTGCTTACTTCCAGTTATGTTCCAGAGTGGTTCAACAAAGGTTGGTCCAGAATGAAGATGCGCAGTGCTACCCATGAAGTATTCACTGATACCTGTGGATGTTTCACCAGTTTCAGAACCTACATCATATGCCGATCTCACATTACTGTAAGTTCCATCACTTTTTTCATATTTGAGCGACATGGTCGCATTCATTTTACTGAATTGTGCGTTAGAGCCACCTCCTTCCCCTCCAAGGATCATTTCCGCATCCATTGGTATAAAGCCATTGTTGGATAGGTTTGTTCCTGTTACAGTATATTCTGGAATAACCATTGATCCTGAACTACTTCCTGATGTTGAATTGAACTGTACCCTGTCATAGGAACCTTTTTGAAGAACGTTTAAACCCTGAGAATTCTTGTGTGAAATAGAGTAATTGAAAAATACAGTATTCTCTCCTCCATAATTTGAGGATGATAGGTACAGATTGAGAGTAAATGGTTCGGATATATTCAGGGTTGGTCCAATATCGTAGTAGAGTACCCCTGGCTCCACAGTCCCATTTCCCGATACTATATCGTTTGACCCCATCACTGCAGTGGGAGAGCTGAAGTTCCAGATGTTATCTATGAATGTTAGTTGGTGGGTAGATGTTGAATAATCTACCACATTCTGAGTCCAGAACTGATATCCTGTATTGCCCCTGATTGTCACGTTGTTCAGTATGGCGTTCAACTGAATCGAAAATGAGTTAAATGAATCTCCATCCATATAAAGCTGTGATGCTGTGTTAATTGAAATCTGTCCATCAAAGCTTCTTGTTGAATATGAGTATGGTGTAAGTTTTCCGCTTTGATTAATTATTCCGTAACTGGCAACACCTATTGGTGCAGGTGCTGATGTATATGATGGAAGATAAATTGTTCCTTTTCTATCTGGTTTCTCGGAAAAATTTGGAGGAAGTTTTGCTATGGCGGGAATCTTCAGTGAATTTAACTTTGATAAAAGACTGCCTTCCATGGATGTCCAGTTGCTTTCAGATGCTATGCTAACTGCTGAGGTGTTCAGTTTGGGTGTCGTGTATTTTAATTCAGAACTATTTCCTAAATTTTCAGCTGAAGTAAACGCTCCAGTGCTCCCTGCATTAAAAGGTTGATGATTCTCAGGGAGGGGATTAATAGTAATGTTGGCCATTGAAAGAATCATGATCAAAGTTAACAAAACTACAATGAGTGAAAATGCAAGTCTCCGTCTCATGACTCAAAATCGAAATTACACTATTAAAGTATTGTGGAACTTAATTGAAAATATTGTCGTTATATTATTCTGATCAGGACTCCTTTTTCACAACACTTGTAATGACAATGACATAGACTATGAAGAACAGAATTATTGCAGGAATTATGCCTATATCGGCAAATGGGGCTCCCTGGACAAGAAGAATTATTCCTAATCCCCCAAGCATTGATGCAAGAGCAATATAGATAACACTCCTTTCGAAAAAACCCAGTTCTTTCTCTATTTCCTCTCTATCATATCCTGCAGGTATGAGAGGCGTTTCCACCTTGCTGGCCGTCTCCATCGCCATTATTCCTATGGTTGATAGTACCATTAGAACAAGAAAAAATGAGGTGTTGTATGTTCCCTGAGAAGATAGCATTGTTAAGGAAGAGAATGATGAATGAAGATATCCACTTGAGAATATCAATGCTACTGGAACAATGAGTATGGGTAAAAATTTTATTGGTGAAACCTTCTCACTTCCTGTCTTTGCCTTTTGGAACACCGGTATAAGTGAAAGACTGAAAAATAGAAGTATCAATAGATCAAAAACATATCCGATTGAGTTTGAGGATGCCGTGAAAAATATCAGTACATAGATATACCCAAAAAATACTGTGATCAGTAATGTGAGATTGAATCTCATTACCAACCAGCCTCCATTGCAAGTCTGTAGGCTGCTCTTCCCAGAGTTTCATTTACGGGGTCCCACTGTATCAGTCTTCCGGATGTACTGCTTAGTCTGTTTTTTGTTAGGTTATAGTTCTTCACTGAGAAGACCTTACTCAGTCTCGGATCTGTAAATTTGGCTGCAATGCTTTCTGCCCTTATATCCACTATTGTGGGGATAACCTTAAATCTTGAAAGATGTGAGGCTATGGTTTCGATTCTAGATAGATTTCCCCTCTCTAGGCTTGTCATGATCATGACGCTTGGTCTCGTTTCCATCATTATTCTTGTAAGTGAAGAGCCCAGCCCATTGAATTTTTCAGTAACCCACTTCGATTCAAGAAGTAGGAGACTGAGCCTTATCTGATTGAATGTGTCCATTCCCGAAGAGGGAAGAACATACTCATTTCTTTTCAGGTGATTTAGTTTAATAGGCCAGAATCCCACGTTGTAATTTTTCGAGAGCAGATATTTAGAACCAGAAAGAACAAGTGTTATGGCATATTCCAGTGGATTTTCAACACTTGAACCCCTTGACATGAAAGGAGAAACGTCCACGTAAAATATGAAATTCTTTAATCCCTCTCTTTCATAGACGTTTACCATTAAGTTTTCCTTGTAGGATGTCTTGGCAGAGCTCTTCCAGTTGATGGTTTTAAATGGATCTCCTGGAACGTATTCCCTTATGGATTCAAATTCGTGTGTTGGTGGACCAGTTCTTGTGACGGAATTTCTAGGCTTGACTCTGTTTGATTTAAGCTGGAACTGGCTTTTCTTAAGCATCTTTATCTGCGGGTCCACTTCAATGTTATGATCAACTGGAAATTTCAGCAGTTTTTTTCTTTTGTAACCTATTACCGGCTGATATTCGATAAGAATATCAGTCCAGTTAAATATCCCTCTTCTGGTTGTAACTATGGTATAATCCACTGTTTTTTCCCTTTCACGGAATCCCTTGAAAAAGAGATGCACATTCGTTCCATCGACAATATTCATTTCCGGGAATGTAGGAAGCTTCATATTAAGCATCCCGAAACCTTTCTTTGCGGAAATTTTTACCCAGATTTTATATTCATCCCCAACCTTTAAAAATTTAGGAATGTCATAATCTATGTCCAGTTTTAGATCCCTTTCCATGTATGACAGTAGAAAGATGAATATGACTGGCATAAAAAGAGAACCGAATATTGCTTTCTGTGTTGATATTATTCCAGCAACTGCTATGAAGGCTGAAACTATTGAAAGGATGAGTATCTGCTTGTTCCATATGCTGTTCATCAGTTACCTTTTGGTACTTCCATCTTATCCAAATATTCCTTTACTATTGCTTCAGGACTTATTTCATCCATAACCTGTTCTGGTTTCAGAATGATCCTGTGTGCAAGGCATTCTATTGCCACATTTTTAACATCATCTGGAATTACATAATCCCTTCCATCTATCATGGCCATGGCCTGAGCAAGTCTCATTAGTGAGATGATTCCTCTTGGGCTTGGTCCGGCCATTACCCTCTTATCATCCCTTATTTGTCTGAACTGGGAAATATAACTTGTTATCTCATCACTTACTGTTACTTTTTCCGATGTCTTTTGCAGATCTATGATCTTCGAAGCATCCATAAGCTTAGTTGCCATTGAACTTGGATCATTTGTTCCCCATAATTTTCTTCTTCTCAATATTTCAAGATCATCCTTTGGATAACCGAAAGAAAGCCTGATCATGAATCTGTCCATCTGAGCTTCAGGAAGTGGATAGGTTCCTTCAAATTCGATTGGGTTCTGGGTTGCAATAACGATGAACGGTGGAGGAAGCTTAATCGTTTCTCCCTCAATTGTAACCTGTCTCTCCTCCATGGATTCAAGCAGGGCGGCCTGTGTTTTTGGGGGTGCCCTGTTTATTTCATCTGCAAGTATGAGATTAGAAAATACTGGACCCTTAACCAGTTCAAAGTTTCCGGTGGAAGCTCTCCATATCTTTGTTCCGATGATATCACTTGGTAGAAGATCTGGCGTGAATTGAATCCGTTTGAATCCTATCCCAAGAACGTTTGAGAATAACTTTGCAACAAAGGTCTTTCCGATTCCAGGATTATCCTGCAGTAGTACATGGCCAGAGGCCATTATTGATGCAGTTATCTTCTTCAGTGGATCACTATCACCCACAAAAAACTTTGATATTTCATTAACTATAGAACCTGATTCCCTCACACTTTCGCTCACTTCTTTTTCTAAGCTGTCATTGTTCATTTTTTTCACCCACTGCTCCCATATATTTCAATAAATTTTCTGTAATATTTTTTCTTCGTGTCACTTCATTTTCATAAATCCTGCTATTTCTATTTGCAACTCCAAGCGCGACAGATCTCGGAGGGTTATACTCCATTATCTGCTTCAGCAACCTCAGGATGAAATCAAGATCCATGCCCCTTTCTGTAAGATACTTTGTTGCTGCTATTATAAGCTGTTCTTTTGCCCCTTCATTCTCAAATGTGCTAACCGCCTTCCCCATGTATGATATGTCAGAATAAGATGTGAGATTGGAGACTTTCTCAAATTTGTTAAAAGTTGTTAAATTAGTATCTTCCAGCTTTGCGGAAGAGCTTCTGTAAAGCGACTTTACTGCAATAAGTACTCCTATAAGAAGGATAGCTATAAAGAAAACAAGAAAAACGATGGAAAAGGGATTTGGCACAGATTCAACGTATAGACCCAGGAATAACCCCATTATAAAGAAAAATGTGCCTATAGAACCTCTAGCGTTCACTATTTGTGAGGATAATATTGAATTCTGTTCGTTCTTGGAGTCAAGTCCAAAGTAGAAAAAGGATGTAGCAACCATAGCAAGAAAGGCAAAAAGAAGACCGTATGAAATTGCTAGAACTTTACCTATGTCAGTGAAAAACGCATACAGGATAAGTAAGAGCAGGGAAGTTGTGAAAGGAGTTATGAACATAGCAAATCTTGGCCATGTTCTGTTTACTCCATCTATCTTTCCCATCTTTCTTCCTGTAAAGAAAATTGAAAGTGAGATCATTATGGGAAAAAGAGAGGTTTCAAGTGAATAGTATGATGGATTAACTGAATCCAGTAAGGGTGAAAGAAGAAAGATCCAGAAAAATACAATAAACACAAATGGGAACAAAAGATACCAGAAAGCGTAGTAAATCCCGACTTTTTTTAGTTCCTTAAAGATTCTTCCTATGGCATATGCAAATACCAGAATGTCCAGCAAAATTAACAGAGATGCAGTTATAGAAGGAAATGTAAGATATACAGGAAGAATGAGAATTATACCGATCAGGAACAGGATATAGACAGTTAAATTCTTGCGTGATTTATTCTTTATCTGATTATTTTCCAACAGCAACCCCTACATAAACATTTTTGGATCTTTCATTGCGTTTTTAAGATACCTAAGGAATTCATAATATTCATTACTATTAATTCTTTTTTGTCCATAATATATCCGTTCGTATAACCTGATCAATTTATCAGCATCAGCCTTGCTTTTGATCATGTTTTGGAAATCTATTGAATTTTCCAGCTCTCTTAAAGTCCTGTTCTTCAGTGATTTTAGAATATCGTTTCCTAGATTTCCAGTTAACTGTTTCTGGGCGTCATCTCTGATATTAATTCCCACTATATCCTTTTCTTCGCTTCCATCATCCCAGATGCCCTTTATCATGTTTTTTCCTCTGCTAATATTCATCCTGATCTTTCCATGAGTCATATTACCATTCAAATTACTGTCTGATGAATTGATCTGCATATTTTTTTCAATATCTATATCTAATGGACTTTCGTAGTCCCATATAAGGGGCATATCCTCTGGAATTTCTGGTTTTATGTAACCTTTGCCCTCCCAACCCATGAAATTCTTAAGCTTGAGAATATAGTTCCTTGACTCGCTATTACTGTAGGTTTTAGTTTCCGGGACAGCCTGGAGAACATCATTCTTTTCATTTCTAGAGTCATATGACTTTTTGTAATCCTTCCCTTCTCCGTCTTTTTTATTTGACTTCTTTTTTGGCTTTTTACCACTCATTGACTTTATTGCATATACACTCATTATTGCAGCAATTGCAATAACAACTACAATAAGGAATATTGGATTTAATATGATTTGCTGCAGAACGGTTACTTTATTATTCACACTGCTTGAAGAACCGTGACCACCATGACCTCCTCCACCTCCAGAGGATGAAGAAGTTGTATTCGCCTTCGTTAAATTAAAATTCAAAGGCGGTAAAGTAATATTAAATTTTGGCCATTTAATATGGAAATTTGGAATCTTGAAAATTGAACCTAAATTTAAATTCAGACTGGGTAGCTTAAAGTTGAAATTTGGTAGACTGAATCCAAAGCCGCTTCCTAACCCGCTTCCGGGACCACTTCCTGATCCGGTTCCACCTCCACTTCCGGACCCACTACCTGGACTGGATGAATGAACTACTGGTACCGATGAAAGTGAAGATATAAGAATCCATGTGACAATTACTACTGCAATTATGGATATCACTGCCTTCTTATATCCCATATTTAGTTATGCAGAATTCGCAATATAAATTTTTGTTTCTTTTTAGTGGAAATAGTTGAACTCTTCATCCACCATCGCCTTTCGAAAAACATTGACCGGTTATTTTAAAAAGTACTTAATAGTTCGAATTTTTAAAAACTTGTAAATTATGGTTAGAAATTGTCTATCAAACAGTAATATCGGATGATTGTTATCCGATGTCCTTGTTTATTCGTAATAAATATATATGTATGTAACGTATTGTCTTTTTAATGATTGTACTTGAACCAGATGAAAATGAAATTCTCGAAGAGAAGAGCGTTATGATACAGAATGGCGCACGAGTAGAGGATGGAAAACTACATGTAACTAATAAGAGAATCATTTATGAAAAAATTGGAGAGCGAAGATTAAGAAGGGCTGAGGCTTCAAAGATATTTCTTGAAATTCCAATGTATGATATTCTCAATGTTTCTTCGGCAGTTCCAAAAATGAGTCTCCTTACAAAAAAGAAACTTGCTGTGGAATTTAGAAAAGATGGGGACATGCAAACTGTTGAGTTTGAAATAAAGAAGCCAGAGGGAATAGTAGATATTATAAAGAACTGGGCAACCACCTCGAAGAGAGACCACGAAGATAGATTGAAGCAGGAAGACCAGGAAAGATTTAGAAGGGAACTGGAAATGGCAAAGGCTAAATCGAACAAAAGTAACGTTAATGTTATAAGCTTTGGAAGAAATGGCAATCAGCCGAGTTCCTCAAATAAGGATACAGACATAGTTCGTGACAACAAGGCAAATCTTCCAAGACCGGCTGAAACAGTGGAAGTTTGCCCTGAATGTGGTAGTTATATTCCCGAAGGTAGCAAATTTTGCCCTGAATGTGGATATAAGGTAAAAAAATCCTAAACAGGCACATAAAAGTTAACTAATAGCCTGTGCCAGTATTTTACAAATTTATTCCAATAATGGTATGATGCATCATTTTTTAAAAAAAATCAAGCAAAATCTTAATACTGAAATTTCCATAATGAAGAGTGGACTCAAATAACGAATCTATTGAAGATTGGGTAAACAGCGAAAACATTCAAACTACAAAAGATGTAGAAGTGCCTAAGATTCTTTTTGATCAGGTGATAGGGCAAGAAGAGGCTGGGGAGGTAGTAAAAAAAGCAGCTCTCCAGAAAAGGCACGTATTGTTGTTAGGTGAGCCTGGTACTGGTAAGTCCATGCTTGCCCAATCAATGGTGGATTTTCTACCCAAAGAGGAACTTGAGGATATTGTGGTTTTTCATAATCCCGAAGATAATAATAGACCTAAAATTAAGACGTTCCCTGCCGGCAAGGCCAAGGAGATAGTAAGACAGTACCAGATAAGAGCCGAACAGGATAAGAAAGATAAATCAAGAATGATTATAACCATAGTTTTCTCAATATTTATTGTAGGACTGATCCTGTCTATTCTAACTCTGAACTATTATATTGTGTTTCTAGCACTTCTGGTAGCTGTCATGATATATTTCTTCGCCTCTATGAATCCTGCAATGAGATCAGAAAGGGCCATGATTCCAAAAATTTTAGTATCACACACTCCAAATGATAAACCGCCATTCATCGATTCTACTGGGGTACATTCTGGTGCACTTCTTGGTGACGTAAGACACGACCCATTCCAGTCAGGAGGTTTAGAAACTCCATCCCATGACAGGGTTGAGGCGGGAAATATACATAAGGCAGATAAGGGTGTTCTATTCATTGATGAAATAAACCTGCTGAGGCCTGAGAGTCAGCAGGCTCTTCTTACGGCAATGCAGGAGAAAAAGTTTCCAATTTCTGGACAGAGTGAAAGAAGTACTGGGGCCCTGGTCCAAACTGAACCGGTTCCATGTGATTTTGTTCTGGTTGCCGCAGGAAATCTTGATGCACTACAGGGAATGCATCCTGCACTCAGATCGAGAATTAGAGGATACGGTTACGAAGTATACGTCAGAGATTCAATGGAGGACAATGAAGAAAATAGGAAGAAGCTATTACAATTCATTGCTCAGGAAGTAGTAAAGGATAAAAAGATACCTCATTTTGACAAGAGTGCGGTAATCGAAATAATGAAGGAAGCTCAGAAAAGATCAGGGAGAAGAGGTAAACTTACCTTAAGATTGAGAGAACTTGGAGGATTGATAAGAGCTGCAGGAGATGTTGCAATTTCAGAGAAGGCTTCAGTTGTTACTTCAGATCATGTAATCAAAGCAAAGGAATTCAGTAAACCAGTAGAGCAGCAAATTGCAGATAGATCACTGGAAATAAAAAGGCTCTACAAGACATTCCACAATAAAGGGGCAGAAGTTGGAACGGTTAATGGTCTAGCTGTTATGGGCGCCAACTCTGGAATGGCAGAGTATACCGGAATTGTTATGCCTATAGTTGCG
>JAKBGP010000045.1 GCA_021833045.1 Thermoplasmata archaeon | reverse complement strand
TGGAGAACTGGCTTGTTTCGGTCAGGGTTGATCTGCTGGACTTTGATAATATCACATCCAAGGAGCTTAATGACCTGAAAAATATAATGGCCTTCATTTCCCGGGCCAGATCGGAGATGGGAAATCTCAGAATCACTTTAACACAACACAGGGATGTGATGTCCCTTGCTCAGAATGATGCAATAAAGTTTCTGTCACCTGATCTTTCTCATGATTTCAGGGATATCTATGATCATACATTCCAGATGATTGAGGCCCTGGATTCGTATACTCTTAGAGCAGGTGATATCAGGGATTTGTATTTCACCCTTAGATCAGCGTATACCGATAATATACTGAGGTTGCTGACCTTAGTGGCCACTATTTTCCTTCCCCTTACATTCCTGACAGGTTTCTATGGAATGAACTTCACAAAAGGATTTTACGAACCTGCATCTTCTTCCATCTATGGATTCTATGGGATGGTTGTGGTCATGCTGCTTATTTCCTCAGTACTGCTTTTAATTTTCAGAAAACGTGGCTGGGTATGAACCCATGACAGAATTTTTTCACACGTTTTTGAAATACACTTCAACTTGATACGTATTATTATTAATTTCCATTGAACATGAATTAGCACAGTTATTAAATGATTGAGAGCATTACTAAATTATGATGTCTATGTTTTCTCAATTCTTTTCAAATTTATCCATCATCCATTTTAACCATTATAACAATAGACTTAATTTTCCCCCCAATTTTAGAAACTGAATAAAAATATGATCAACAAATATAGTTACAAGACGTATACTTCAAAAAAAATTATTTCGATCAGAATACAAGTATTGATGTTTGGGTAAATATGCCGAACCGTGATCTTTAGCTTAAATCGGTAGTTCATTCTTGAAACCTTAAAAATCAAATGTAATTTTTTTAAATTTTTTAATTTACATTTATATTTTTAATAAAGAAATGAGGTTGACTTTAGACAACAAATGCATAATAAAAGACACCTTCAATGGAAATAAATTTAGAAAAAATAAAATAATATAAATTTTAGCAATCATTTAAGATATTATAAGGATATATTTTTAATAATAAAGAAGCTTTTTTAAAAAATATTGTTTTTCATTAACTCTTTTTGAATGATTCTATTAGTTTATCAGTGTCAATAAAGGGAATGCCAACCCTTTCATATTGTCTTATAAAGTTGGAAAGCATAGCTTCAGCAAAAGGACTGTCCAGTTTTGCTATTTTGACATAGTCACTTAGTTTTTCATAACGTTCAGTGATCAAATTTTGGAAGTCTAGTATCTGACTATCCATCAGTGGAAATTCAGGTAGAAAGAATAGCGTTGATTTTCTATTCTCCATTAATTTCTTTAGTTCATTTGTATTTTCTTTTGAATTACTTTTCATCCACTTTTCATATTCATTTCGATCTTTAAGAGGTTTTGCTTCAACCATTAAAACAAAGTCAACACCTACGCTACTATCATTTCTTTGGATCATCTCACATGTTGGAGTCAGTATCACATATTTTTTTTCATTTTTGATAAGAATATCACCTGTCTCGAATATTTTTGAAACTGGTGGAAAAACATAAAATTCTAATGTTTTGACAAATGTATTGCCTTTTTTTGCATCCGGAAACAACTCCGAGAGATTTTCCTTAGAAAGGAGAAGAGAAAGTCTTCTTACGAGCATAAGAAGAATTTCATCTGCACTCACTTTATCTTTGAGCTTTTCCCAATTGTTTCCTATAAAATCCCAGAAAAAAGTTCGTATTGTTTTATCCGCATAATTAAGAATGTCCTTCCTAACGTTTATTAGACCTGACTTTGCTAAATCACTTATCTCAGATTTTAATACGTCTGTTCCATCTGACTTTCGCACTATTCTAACTACCTCAGAAGCAAAATCATTTACTTTATTCACAAGTCCAGTGTAAAAGATGATTGGAATATATCTAGTATTTTTCACCTTATCAAGAACAGCTATTCCAGCTAAATCTGGGGTTTCAATGTTTGCATTTCCACGATAAACGTCAACTATGATTAGATCAAAATCATCAGTTTCAAGTTTTAAAATGGCTTCATCAAAATCAGTATGAATTGTTACTTCAAATCTCTCACCCGAAATATCAGAGCTTTCCAATATTTCTTTTGTATCATTCAAAATATTTTCATCATCATCTACGTATAATATTCTCATTCAATCACCGCTGGAAGTTTGATTCTGAAAGTAGCACCTTTCAAAGATCCTTCGGAGAGCAACTCAAGTGTACCTCCAAATTCAGTTGCCTGTTCTCCAGCAATTGTCAACCCCAATCCAATACCATTTGGTTTTGTCGTGAAATATGGATCAAAAATTGAATCTTGATATTCTTCTGAAACACCTGGACCACTATCACTGAACAATATGGAAATCCATGAATTATCCTTGGAAATTGTCACTTCTATTTGGCCATATTTAATGTCTTGTGTGTGAATCCAATAAATGCTATTTTGTAACAAATTTACTATAATTGTTTCGAACCCAGCTAAATCGACTTTATATTCTGTGTTCCCATCTATAATTTTGTATTCGATGTTGTTCCTAGTTAGTTCATCCTGAAAGAGGAGAAATACCTCTCTTACCGCAGACTCCAATTGTATGATTTTAGCAGGTGCCCTTGCCCTTCCTCCAAATGGTTCAAGTCTTTTAAAAAGCGTAGCAATTCTAATTTGTTCATTGGAAACCATTTCTAATCTTTTGTCCACTTTTAGAATATCAGGAGGAATTCTGTGTATCTCTTGTTTTATAATTTTAATTTGATTGTCGAATTTAACTAAGATATCATTTCCATCGTGTAATGCTACATCAACTAACATACCTAGCGTGCTAAGCCTGCGATATCTTGAGATTGCATCCTTCACTTTTTTAAATCCTTCATTTATTTTTGATTCTGTTGAATGTACCAACTGATTAATTTCTATGTCGTCAGGCAATCTTTGTTGTATTAGTTCAACTACCTGTCTAAAATCAATGTTGTTGAAAAACCCCCCTGATTGGGTTGTAGTTCTGATTCTAGCTCTTTCTTGATATCTTTCCTGTTCAAGTTTACTCAAAATTGCAATGATCTTGGATGAAAAATCATCAAATTCCAATGTTTGAATGATGCCTTCTCTGTTACTTTGATCTTTCAATTCTTGGTTAGAATCTAAGTTTATATCCACAAGTCCTACCACTTGATTATTGCTCAATCTCATGGTTGGATTTTGTACCCTTCTGAGACCCAACCCTAACCAATCATTTTTTCGAGTGCTTTCACCATACGGAAGAACCCTAAATTTGTCTCTGTAAACTGAAATTCCAGAAGCATCATTCAAATCCCTTCTCATGTCCCTAATTGTTGTTCCAGATTCATTTACAATGGATTCAAGATCATCCCTGTCCCAAACTCTGAATTCAAATGAAAATGGTCCGCAAGAAAAACCCCCCATTGCCTTATTTTCATATTTCCAAACAATGTTCTTAACACTTAAAAATCTTCGGCTATAATAGTCTGCTGAACAATTGCCTCTGGAATCGATAAAACCCTTGATTGAATAATGCGGTTTCCCAAGAGAAGGAGGGGAATGCACTTCCCCGTTAAACGATTCAAGAGTTTTAGAAGCTTTAGTCGTATCAATCAAAATCTCAAAATCTTTTTTTGGTGCCCAAGGGTTCATTAATCTGGATAAAGCAAGTTTCAACGAACGAAGTTTATTTTCATCCCAAGATTTTCTTACGTGTTCCAATATAAGTATTGTTCCCTTTTCTTCTATCAGCTTAGGTTTTCTTGTTTTCCAATCACATTTTATTTCATCCAGATATAAATCTGATGTTTCAAAATTAGCCCAATTGAAATGCGCTTCTATCTCATTTCCTTTTGCAATTCTTGTGATAAGTGTCAACTCCTTTGCCACCTTTGCAGAAGCGAACCTTCCAATTCCTTTTTCCCCCAACATTCTTCTTCCACCGGGGCTGACTCGAAGAAGAGATTTTGTTCCATTAGCTGGTTCCATCCACCCGCGTTTAACAGTGTCTAAGGTCATACCATTTCCTTTGTCCGAAATGATTATTCTACCATTCCCTTCTAGCATTGGACCTTCAAATGAAATTGTGACTGAATGTGAATCTGCATCGTAACTATTTTTAATCAATTCTATTATCGCAACATTGTCGTCGCTGATAAGCTCACTACCTATAACACTTATAATTTTTGCCTTTGGTCGAAAAGTTTCAGTCCCTTGTTCAATTATTTCATCAGCTGCCATATTGATCAAATATACACAATTGCATTCCATTTTGGTATATTTATTCTCTCTTAATATTTGAATTTCAAAAGTTGATATCAATATACAGTACCAATTTATTATACGTTTAAGACTTTTATTTTTCTTTTCTTCTATACGCTTAACATTTTTAATAAGTAGTCATGTTCATCATTGTTCCCACGAGTATATTAAGTAGTTTTTTACCATAAAAGGGTATTCTGCATTAATTCATCTAAACTCCATCTTAGGGAGATTGCTGATGTTTTCTCAATTTAAGCAAAATATAATTTTCTTTATCCAAAATTAACTTTGGAAAGAAAAAATTTCAAAAATATGAATTTATTAGAACCATTGCTTTGCTTATTATTTGAACTCTCACTTTCCCCTTTCCATTATCTCAATTTTCTTTCCTAACTGTGGTTTTGGGTTTCATAAATTGTGCATGATACACTTTTCACTATTTCGTATCGTTTTTTCATAAACTCTAGTCCTTTTCTAGCTAACCTACTAAAAACCCATTTATACACTATTACTTAAATTTTTAGGGATACATCATATGAATTTTATTGCTGATATACATGGGATTCCATCATTAACGTTTAAAAAACCAATTTATTGTTCACAATTACATAGAATAGCTATAAATAACTACTCTGGAATTGTTGATATTCTTAAACTTTATCTCCTGTTCATTTAAACCTCATGCTCGTTTACCCACTATATCAATCTATGTACTGTGCTAAAATTGACTCTGTCTTGCTTGACTACTGTAGTCTGCAATTTTAAGAACCTAACCTACTAAGTAGTTTCGTCCTAACTCTACTCTTCGCCCATATACTTTTAATACTTTAGATGAAACTGTATAACAATCTATCACAATAAATTAATATTATAATGATTGTGTTAACTCATAAATATTGAATTTATAAATAATTAAAGAGTAATGCAAATTCATCAAAATAGTATATATGGTTTCCTTAAATAAAATCAAAGGCAAGAATTTGAGCAATAGAAAATATTTGATGTCTAAAAACTTTGAAATGTAAAAATCAAGTAATGAGTAAAAACAATTGCTTCTTCCATTTTATAATGTAATTATATTTACTTGATCTATTAAGATATTTATATTTATTCCAAGATTATCTTTAATTCCAAACCCCAGACTAAGAACATAGAAAGATTTAAAGTGTGACATTTGATCAAAGTTTCTCAAAGTTTAAACAAGAAGAAGTATTTTATTAATATGAGTGATGTGCTTACCAAGGAACAGCGAAGTTATAACATGTCAAAGATACGCTGCAGGAATACCATACCTGAGCTTAACATCAGGAAGGCACTTCGTGCGCAGAGGATAAAGAATTACAGAGTTAAAAGTGATCTTCCAGGTAAGCCCGATATTTTATTCCCAAGGAGTAAAATTTTAGTGTTCGTCGATGGATGTTTCTGGCACATGTGTCCTTTGTGTTACAAGGAACCGTTGACCAGAAAGGAGTTCTGGAGTAAAAAAATTGAATCAAATGTGGTGAGGGATCAAAAGAATAATATAATTCTATCACAACTTGGCTGGACAGTACTTAGGTACTGGGAACATGAGATCAAGAAAAATGCCGATTTGGTGGCTCTGAAAATAAGGGACAGGATTGAAAAATCATGAAACAAGCCCTGCAAACTGTAATGTTTCTGATAATTTTTCATTTAACATGCCTGCCATTCTAGAATACACTTCTGTCAGGAATTGTCCTAGCAAAGGTGGAACTGCATTTCCTACAAGCCTGAAGGCAGGACTCATTGGAATACCAAAGACAAAGTTGTCTGGAAATGACTGGATTCTTGCAGCCTCCCTGACTGAGATGGATCTGTTCAAGGACGGGTGTATGTAAGAATTTCCATCCTTCTGAAGATGAGCAACAATGGTCCTTGAGGGCTCATTCCATTCCAACCTGAAGAATTTGTCTTTAAATGAGGAAGTTTTATATGTACTGTGTTTTCTACCCTTTACAACCTCAGGCATTCTCTCAACCAAGGATGCGTAATTTTCTCCTTGTCTAAGATTAGATATTATCCTCAGATCATCAGAGTTTGGGTTACGAGAAATGTGATCCGGAAATCCTGGGGATATTTTATCATGCACGGTAGTTACAGGAACAGCTTGAAGATTGGATATTGCTTTTTCAAGATTCGAATGTTTAATTGTGTCCTTTGCCTTTCTTACGACCGAATCCATCTCGGATGGCTTAAGGCTGTATTCAAGTGAAGCCATTATAAATGCACGTTTTCTCTTCTGTGGAATCCCGATATTATATGAATCAATAATAAACGGATCTAGAACGTTGTAACCTATTTCCGAGAGCTGCTCCTGTAGAATTTCAGTCACAAGTTTCCTATCTCCACTATGATTGATAAAATGCTTCTTCATCGCAGGAACGTTTTCGAGTATGATCAGTTTTGGTTTGATCTGGGATGCAGCTCTTGAAATTTCTAGAGGAAGAAAGTTTCTCGGGTCATTTGCGGAATCGTATTCCTTCGTGAAGGAGAGTGATTTCTTTGTTTTCATGCCTACAGATGAAAAACCTTGACATGGCGGTCCAGCAAGAAGAATGTCTGGTGCGTCTCCCACAATGGCTCGGAAATCCGTTATTTTTGTGACGTCTTGCTCATAGAATTTTGCATCGGGCCTGTTTCTGGAATAAACCTGCCTTGCCCTAGGATCATTGTCTATTGCTAGAAAAGGTCTAAAACTCGGTTCAAGAGAGGCAGAAAAGCCTCCTGCACCACTAAATAATTCGAAAATTGTTACCAATTTCTCTTTTTTTAATTTGTGAGAAAAAAAATCAAACACCTTACTATCTCCAGGTTTAGTTTATATTTAAGAGTAATGGTTGACATTAATTGCTCAAAAAATGATACTTAAGAAGATAAATTGATCATTCCCCGGTCCATCGTTTAAATTCTTTTGGAAGTAGATCAACTAACTCATGAGCTTCAGCTGATACTATATCATAAGTTCTTTCAAATTGTTTCAGAACCATTATAAAACGCCTGAAAGTTCCAGGTCTATCTTCTTTCCCACCAGCACCTCGCTTGGGTTTTCCACTAATTCTGTCAAGGTAAAGAGTTGCAGCAGCTTTAACCACTTCTGTGTTTATGTATGTAGAATTCCTTGCAGCAAACTGTTCCGAAAGTTCTCCTTGAACGTTTATGGGATTCCAAAGAAAGAGTGAGAGAGATTCTTCATCTTTATGCATAGCAATCAAATCATAAGGCAACCATACAAAATGCCTGTAATGTGTATTCCATTCTGATGAAAAAATATACCTGTAGTTCAAACCTGGACACAGTTTTCCAGATTTGTCTTTTGCAAGTAATTCGAACCAGAAATATCCAAGCCAAGTCCAAAGCCCTTTGTTATAAACTATTTCTTCCCTCATAATTCCAGCGTTTTCAAATTTGCTCAACAAATATTTCGCCATCTCCATTTTAGACTGAAAATAAGGATGTTGCTCTAAATCACACGGAACATGATACTCACTAGAGTAACCATCGTTTAATTCAGGTTTCTCAACTATCCTACCTTCTCGAAGATCTAATATATACTGTCTGAAAAGTTCAATTCCAGAGTCATTCATGACCCTAAGCCTTGTCGTTTCAATCACTCTCCGAGATATTGGACTTAAGTGGAAGAAACTTTTCTGTGAACACGTCGACAATTCTATCAACCATATTTAGTAAATCTTCTATCGTGACATCATCGATTTCATTGAATAATTCGTTAAACTCTTCGATTCCACAAGTTTCTTTTACAAACCTAATCCACTTGGTTTTCACGCTTTGTTCATCATCCTCATCTGGCATTTCTCGCTCAATTATAAAATATCGATATAGAACTTCTTTCAGGACAGCAGGTAATACTGAACATTTGAAGATATAATCGTGTTTTAATAATTCTTCCACTCTGTTAATCTCAGAATTTATCAGCAATACTGGCCTACCCGAGTCAAAGTCAAGCTTCCACACTTGCTTTATATTCTTAGTAAAAGTAACTTCAAGAAGAGGAGAGGTTCCCATTCTTCCAGAAGATCTGGGGAGACTTATTGCCGTAGATTTGCCAAGGATTCTCTTGTGTTCTTCACCTGTGGCAACAACTGATACATAAAAAGTTAATGAAGGAAAAGATGCAAACTCAGGCAGAGGTTGATCTTTGATCTTTGACGGAGACCCCACACTACCCATAGAAAAACGTTTAAATGCGTAGCTGCCTTTGTTCACATCAACATATATGGAAGCAGAAGAAGGGAACGAATATCCATTACCAAGAGTAACTTCACAACTAAAGGATACATCCGATCTATTAACGTTGTCGGTATGAATAGCAACCGAATCAAGTCTAATTTTCTGTCGTGACGTATAATTGAACCTTCTTATCAAAATTAGTCTACCTCCTTGAATTTATAATTTATGATCAGATCTCGTTTTGGATCAAATCCCTCTGCTGAAAGACGGAAATTCTGGACTTTTACCAAAATTTCTATTTTGTTATTATTGGTGCTTAAGATCTCTCCACCTATTACATCGACTTTGATATTCTCCCCAAAAACGAAGTCGAAACTATTATAATGATTGAAAGGACTTCCTGTGGAAATATCGTATGCTGCCTTCACGTACAAACGAATGGGAAATGCCGAATCCATAAGTTCTTTTGTGGAAAAAACCGTAAAACCTCCGCTAATTTTAGCAAGTTGAAAAATGGGTTTAGATCTTTCAATATTAATATCCGGATTTGGACTATTCCTTTCTCTGCCAATTCCACCTCCACTATCATTTATATAAAATATTTCTGCTAATATGTTTCTTTCTGTGATCTCTACTTTTTTAGAAAGCACTGACACTAATGAGGCAGGTAAACTTTTAATAAAATCAATTATTTTCTTTGGAAATAAATAGCTTTTTTCTCTCACCCTTTCAGATTTTGGACTCCACTGGGTGTGAGATGGGTTTTCAGAATCACCCAGAAATTCAGCGGAAACGTGATCGTTTACGATAAGAAGTACAACCCCTTCATTCGGTCTGAATGAAATACCATCTACCACATTTATACCACTTCTAACACAGTGCGTATTTTCCTTTTTGAAAAAAGTATCTCTAGTGATTCCTAAATCAACATACGTATTTTCAGCAGACTCGTCTTTTTTCTGAATATCAAACTTGACTCTTATCTTTATAAGACCTCTACCCAATGTATCATATCTTTCCTTCATTCTGTTGAGGTCATCTCCAAAACTGGAATCACCAACCTCAAGTGTTTGTTGCATTTCAAAGGAAAGAATGACATCAGGTTCCTTTGTCAATAATTGTTGATATAAGTTAAAAAATTTTTCATATCGTCTGTATCTTTCATCCTTCTTTGACATTGATCTCAAAAAGTCTTCTATGTTTCCTTTCTCGAGACTGTATCCAAGATGAGAAGGAGAAATATTGAAAGTCTCTATTATTATTTTGAGTCTCCCTTCTACTATAGAAAACAAGTAGTGCTCAAGGACGTTTATAAGTATGTCCTCGGATAAATTTAGACTTTTTGATATACTGTCAACCGGGTGCGGTATAATGAGGGAGAAACCTGGTAAATTATTTCTTCTCAAATTAAAGGTCGTGAAAAATGAGTTGATCAAACTGAGATCCTGAATAGGCTGATAATCTTCACTTGCAAATATACCATCCGACGTGAATCGTCTGTTATTTATCTTATGCGGTTTCAAAAGAATTCTTCCCATAAGTTTTGGTGACGAACCTGATTCCGTATTGCTTATGCCCCAAAAAGATTTCACCTTCGACGCCTCGAAAAATGAATATTTACCTATTCCCCACCTTCCTCCCTGTTGCATTCCTTTCCTAGTTGATCCATCAAGCCACCAGAAATTGAAAAAATTTCCGGATTCAGCATCATCTGCATCTTTTAAGGTACTACCCGTAAGTCCAACGGTGCCGAAATCCTCTATTGCAAGAAATTCAAATCCAGAATTTACCAATTCATGAGTTGATATACCTACCTCTGAAAGATGCTCTTCCATCCCCAAGAAGAGAGTTGACATTCCATGATGCACTCTACCGAACACGAATCTTACTGTTACTGAACCTTTATCTTTATCGGATGCGTCCAAAGAGTTTTGAACTGCTTCACGAATCACTGCTTCTAGGTTCTGTTGCATATTGAAAAATTCGGCTTCATGTGAAGTTCGAATTATCTCATCCATCTGACTCTCTCTAAAGTGCCACATTTTATTCTCCCAAAAGATTCTTTTTGAAACAACCATTATTAGAATTGTGAGTACTACGTTCAACTCTCATTAATTTATACATTTTCCATTCCAGATCATTTACAATGAATAAGTTCAATTCTTGCATTATTTTCACTTGGTTAATCTCCGATATTTTTCTTATGCATATCCCCAAAGATTGACGTATTGATTTACCAAAAAAAATTACACCCTCAACTTCTCTTGAAAGATTTATAGGGTTTCTTTCCATTCTCCAATTGTGAACCAAATTGCGAAATAAAAACTTTCTAAAACCATAGTTATTTTTCATCACGAGATCTATTTCTGCTATACTTTCACCTCTTTAAATGTTAAGACAATGTATTCGTTTCACAATTTGCAATTCTTTGTTTTACAAAGATTTATGTATATATATTTATCCGAAGATTCAACTAATTTCCTTGAAGATGATAGAATATTATATGCTTTAACTTGTAAACCTGTCTGATAACTTTTATATTTCATTGAAAAATATGAAAGCAAAAGAGTAAGATATTTCTCAGACATCGTTTTCAATATTTCTATACAAAACAGATGTTAATAAGTTTTACGATTTTCGTTTTGTCATGAAATGAAATGTCACCATCGAATTTCTCTTGCCCTAGAATAAATATTTAGTAAATACAGGTCAAAATTTAAAAAGTGGAAATTAGAACATAAGGTTTGCAATGAACAAATTAAATCAATTTCGAATTAAAGAGTGTGATCAAAGAGAAGCGATTCATTATATAACTTAGTAAATAGAAAGTCTTTGTACTGGTTTAATGCAGAAAATTAATTAGGATATAATTCCAGAACTCGTTTTATTGGCCGACGCAATTTTAATATTGAATTTATGTTAAATTTTATTCTTAAAATTAAATTGAAGTAAAATTAACTTCAAAAATTTGGATTGTAAATGTATCATTGGTAATTTTTCATATTAATTTCAAAGATTCTTTAATTGCTTAACCTGAGTGAAAAATTATATTTCACTTATTCATTATTCAACATTTTCCCGCATAAAAAATTTTTGAATGTAGACTAAACCGGATCTAAAGGTAGTATGGACATGAGTGTATGGAAAGTTAAAGGCGACAGTCATAAGGAACACAATATAGGAAAATGGAAACATAGCGTTAATTCTGCAGTCTCACACACATGCTATGAGACACTTCTGTGCCACAAAGCTTCTGAAGTCAGGAGTAAATCTCATGAAAGTGCAGATCCACCTAGATCACAAGTCAATTGGAAGCACTCAAAGGTTCACCCATCATATGAGCAACGAAATCAGACTATGAATATATGAATTGTGCAAAAGTGTTCTGGAACCCTATTTTCGAATTGATAGAGGAGTTAGCAATATGAAAGAAAAATCAATATTATAAGAATGAAAAACGGGGAGTCGCAGGGAGTGGGAGCACTGGGATTTGAACCCAGATCTGCGGGTCTCTTCCCGGTTCATAGTTCCAGTCAATCATCACGAATCAGATGACCCAGTTCTAATCAAAACCTGACT
>JAKBGP010000044.1 GCA_021833045.1 Thermoplasmata archaeon | reverse complement strand
GACCGTGATCTGAATGCCGCAGTAAACACAAGGAATATAGGATCAGTAAAAGTAGGGCAGGGCATGTCCGAATCCACGCCTGTGGAAAGTGCTACAGCAGCGGAACTCTCAAAAGGAGGTCTACGAGTTGCCACTCTATGAATCAGGAACCTCCAGCCCTTCAGGGCGGAGAGGATGTCAGATCACACCGAAAAATAGCCTTTAAATGGGTCTGTGGGGTAGTTTGGTATCCTACCAGCTTCGGGAGTTGGCGACCCCGGTCCAAATCCGGGCAGACCCATTCTATATACGGTTTAGTTTTTTACAATAATACGTAAAATACTAAATATGCAATCATATAAATGGTATATGTATCTTAACTATTTCCCGCTTCTCTTTATATATTCACCGTTACCTATTTAGAATATAATAAAGACCAAATAAAAATAATGGCATGATTCATTCTCGATTATTTTCACCATTACTATTGCTTGAGAGACTTCTGCTGGAAATGCTCGAGGAAATGAGATCCGCTTACGTCAAAGCTTCAAAGTTTTTCGAGACTGAGGTAAGTGGGATCAGGGGAAATACTGCCAGAAAAAGATAGCTGAAAGTGTGATTGTCCTGCTAGCAGCTGCCTTTGGCATCAAACCGTCCAAGAACCAGAGGGATGAATTTGAATCAGTTGACCAGGCTGAATACCAGAAGCGGCTGAGCGAGAACTTCAAAATACCCTGAACAATGGTAACAGTCATAAGACAATTCCTGAGAATGAATTAGAATCTAATCTTAACAAAGGTTGGGAGTTTGTTTAGATCAACCCAAAAGGCGATAAGGCAGTTATCCGGTTGCAACATTGAAAAACTGGCATTTAACTTCTACTTCATAAGAATGCTATGTCTGACTTCTAAATTGAATGCAAATAATAATAAACACCTTCAGACCAGTGGTCAAACCACAATGTCTGGGTGTAATTCCATTATGTGACTTCTTACTATCTGAATTTAGTCCATCTTCAAATACATCTAATGGATGGTCAAAAGAATTTCCTTTCTTGCTGGGAGGTGCGAAATAACTTTTCTTGTTGATTCTTTTTGGACAAAATTCATCATATTCTTAATATCTTCTGGAATATTCAATTCAGTTATAACCTTTACAGAGCGTTTCTTCCTCAAGAGGTATTGGTGAGCAAATGACCGGCTTATGGAGGAAACTCCAGCGAAATCGATAAACACTTTCATACCCTTTTTCATTTCAATATTATCAAACATTTCATTGCAGCTATTTCTAGATGCTAAATCAGGCCCTATGACTTCAAGAACTCTCACTCTCACATTCTCACTCCCACAAATACGTATTACATAAACACCTATATAAATTTTGTAGCGGATTTTCAAATGCATTTCTACTTTAAAGGTAATCATATAAATTAGGAGATAGATCGTTTCTTACTGAAAAAGCTATAAAGCAACCTTTTAACGTACTTAAGTCACGAAGATTTTTGGGATATGAATATAGTGTTTTGGAAACGTTGTTATTCTTAGGTAAAAAGCACCAACTTATTATTCCATCTCGTGATATAATTATCCCTTCACCTTTCAGTCCCTCTGTCAGTACCCTAAAAACCGACGGAAGACCATGTCCTCTACCTTCATCTTCAGGTTTTGTGGAGACCCCATTTAGTGCTTTATCCAAACTGTCGCTGTCCGTAGTAAAGCCTATTCCATGTTCCTCAAAGTTTCTGGGAATGGAAATTCCATCGTCCATTATGGCGAATTCTAATTCGGATAATTGTGGGTAATTTTGCAAAATAATGAAAGAATTCCTATAGCGTGAATGTTCGGTTACGTTTGTTAGTAACTCATTGATGCAGTATTTCAAAATAAGTGTGGAATGCTGGTTTAATCTACTACCGATTAATTCTGTAATCTTTGTCGCCATTGAGTTTACGTTGCTGTCATTAACGCGAGAAAAGGGAATGTGACTTCTTCTCCATTGAAAGTTAACCGAATTAGATTCTGTTGTTATGTAATCTAAGTATCCCCTTACCTTTTCATTTCTAGGTGGGATGTATCTGTTGTTGCTTTTCGCATCTATAATGTAGTTTCTTAACAACAATACCTTTGCTGGTCTCAACCAAGTTTCATTTCCCATGTCTAGCTCTCCTATATTACGATAAGATTCCATATATTTTAGAGCCTCTATATGGGTTTCAACGAGATACGGATAATTATCTTGTCCGACCACGTGGCTCTATTCTGATTCGGTATAATAAACCTGATTTTTTTGCGAGATTTTAAAGAATTATTAGGTTCTTAACTGTTTTACCAACATAAACTGTGTTGAGTAATTAACCATATGCCCTTGCATCGCTTCTCAGATAATTGTAATACAGCGCTTTCAACCCTATTTCCTGTATGACATATTCAAGTTTTCTGGCCTTGATTACCTCACCCATGGTTTTCTTCAGACCTGAGAAGTATATCTCAACATTCCATCTCTTTCCATAATCAACGGATTCCTTCCATTCCTTTTCTGATGTCTTTCGGATCTGCCTGACTATCTTCGCTCTTGAAGGTGATCCCCTGCTCTTTGAGGATGCATTCTTCCTTGGCGGTATTATTGTATTCTCCCCGAATGTGTTGTATATTGCCTTAGAATCATAACCCTTGTCTGCGAATATCCTTTTGATCCTTTCTTTTACAGATTTCAGCATTTCTTTTCCTGCCTTTGCATCATGCACATGTTCATCGGTGATGGAAAAGGACATAGCTGAAACGTCATTTATGGATATGACAGCATGAAGCTTTGACCATCCCTTCCTTGGTTTTTTCCATTTTGTACCAAGATAATCACCCCTGATGGTGATCTTGAAGCCTGTGGAATCAATGGCGCAGTCCACAGGCTTTCCCTGAGAATCAGGAATTGCAGGCTTAATCTTTCTTATTCTTCGGAATATGCTTGTGTAGCAGACAGTTGTTATTCCGGTGATCCTTGCAAATATTCTGGCGATTCCCTCCAGTGACCTGAAAGGAACATTGTACAATGCACGTAATTTTGCCAGGAATGTTATGAAAGCATTTGGCGTCTTGTAGGGATGTCCTCTCTTTCCCCTGTTGTTATCTGCAACGAGATCCCTCCAGTTCATGAGAAATGACGGGTCCATGAGATCCTCAATTCTATTCACAAGAGATCTGTTGTATCTGTCATACCTTCTGTCAGAACCGATCCAATACCTTCTTGTGCTTCTATTCCCTGCAGCAGTGATTGGTTTTGGTGTCATACAAACCAATCACTCCCCTGTATTTCATTATACAGGGGAATTATGCAACACACTTGATTCATGTTACACTAATTCCGCTGTAGCTGAGGTTTGCTGTTGGCCGCTGATTTGAGGATTTAGTTCCTAATTCGGTGTTTACTTCCTTTTTGTATTTCAGTATTACCGAGAATTACCCTGAAAATTCTGGGACAAAAGTACAAATTTTATTTTCCACGAATCGTTTCAATCTGTTAAAAATGAGTTCTAAGTTTATTCAATGTTGAACCTAATTTAAATTTGATATTGCCTAAAAACTTGAACTCTGACTATAAGAATGCTTAAATATATGAATTCCAATCCCTTATGTAATGACAGAAATTGGTAAAAGCACTAAGGCTGCGAGTGGAAGTAAGTCTCGCCTTACTATCATCATCGCGGTTGTAATCGTCGTTATTCTCGTTGGGGGGACATTTGGATATTTAGAACTGACCAAGAAAAAACCAGTACCTAATGTCCTGACAGATACAGCGCAAACCGCTGCTCCTGACTATCTGGATCCGGCTACCGGGTTCTTCGTACAAGATGAAACCGTGTTCACGTCGGTATACCAAGAGTTGGTAGAGTATAATGGAAGCAGTGTTACTGGGGTTAACTGCGTGTTGGCTGACAAGATGTATGTGCAGAACAACCAAAACTACACCTTTGATCTTAGAAACTATGCAACGTTCAGTACTGGCGCAGCTGTCAACGCTTCGACAGTTTGGTTTTCTTTCTATAGAGGACTAATTATGGGCCAGGGAGCATATGTTGATAACTATGGAGACACATTATTCAACGTAACGGCCTATGGATTAACAAGCACATCTATACCATGGGGCTCAACTCAGGCATTGATGTCTGCCGGTTATAGTATTACTGGCAATCTAACACAGCAAACAAGCCAAACTGCAAACGATTTGGCCACCATACTTTCTAACTTCAACTACAACTCGACAGAGATGAAGGTTATGGAGTACAAGAATCAGGCTGCAGTTGTTAACTCTGAATATAATGTTAGCTTGAATAGCATGTATCCGTATGCCTTTTTCCCGGAAGTAATTTCGGAATGGTGGGGAGGAGTTGTGGACCCCTCATTCGTTGACCAGCATGGGGGCGTTCAGGTCGGTGCGAAGAACTCATACATTGATCTTAATGGAGTACCTGGTACTGGCCCGTATGAGATAAAGTCCATTGCGCCCAGTTTCTCCGATATTGTTTTACAGGCCAATCCCAGTTACTGGGCTATAGGTCACGCTGTTCCAACAGAAGCGCAACCAGCTCTGATCCCACAAATCGTAATTGACTTTGGCCTTTCACACGTTGACAGGTTGACGGAATTCGATAAGAACCAGTCACAGATAAGCGTAGTAGGGCCAAGTACTATCAAGGACATGGTGACGGGTTATTACAATTCGTCCGCTACACTTTCTGATATTTGCGTTAATCCGGGTGCGCCCCCAGATTTCTTCGACCTTTCGATGAACACGAATTCACACTGGGCGTATACTAACAATACAGATTTCAGGCATGCTATTTCCTATGCTATGAACTACACTGCCTTGATGGACATTTATGCAAATAGCTATAATGGCAAATCTTTAGCGAAGCAGATTCTTGGTCCAGTTACACCCAACTTCCCACAATTCTATAACCTAATAAATGCACCTTTACCATCGATGAACCTTACTATGGCCGATCATTACCTCAACGCTGCTGGCCAACAGGATAACTTTTATGTAAAACTACCAAATGGCACAAAGCTTGGAAATACATCCTCAGCCAATGATCTTAGCACATCCTATACATTCACTCTTACCGGACTTTCACCTGCAAATAATATTGAAACCTCTCAGTTGACAATTTTTGAAGCAGCATTTACAGCACTTGGTCTTAAGTCAACTTCTACACTTGTTTCCCCTACGATCGAAGGAACATGGACAAATGCTTCAGCAACACCACAGTTCGTTGATCTTGGTTGGTTCCCAGATTGGCCAGATCCGGTTGCACAGCTTATGTTACCTGGTGAAGATGCCCTATATGGAGGTCTATTTGGGGCTAACAACGCTTGGTTGGATAATGGCACTCTCCAGTCCATATTTGCAAATATAACCTTCCAGCCACTAACAACTCAGGTAAAGGAAATGAAGATAGTTGAAGGATTAGTCTACAACTTAACACCGGAAGTTTGGCTTCCAACACCAGATACATACTTCTTTGTTCAGCCATATGTCAAGAATTTCCAGTATAATGGATTTGTTGGCTATTGGTACAACTTAATGTATTTCAGCTGGAATCCATCAGGTAGCAGCACATCGGTCGCATTGCACTCACCAACTCCATTTGTTCTCCTCTCGTCTGCATTGATGATGGACCTTAAGCCAATAATGCGAATATTTTAAACACAATATCTAATTTATTTTTATAATTTATTATTTTCTTATCTTCTTCAACTTTGATTTTTTAAATTTCTATTTGAAATGAGGTATAATTTAAGGTTTCAACTTTTCTTTTCCTTACAATTTTGTGAAATTAGTCCTAAAAAGCATTATTAGAATATTCAATTAAACAAATCAACATCGAAAATTCTTTCAATAATTGATATTGATGAAAATGCAGTCCCGGATAGAGGCTCTCATATCAGATTTCACATGATAGATTAAACTCGCTTGCCTCTAAAAATCCGATTATCCAAATATCTATAACTTCCATTGTATAGGCTTATTAGCAATGTTTAGATATTGTTGTTATGGTAGGAACTGGGCCAGAACCCCTTTTTGCCTTGTCTTACTCAGACCTAAAATTAAAGGAGATAAAATGGTTGAACCAGATAAAAGTGATGGAAGAGATGATAGAAGCTATGAAAAAAGATCTGAACTGTATAAAGGAAATGCAGAAAAAGATATTGACAATGATAGAGAAATAAAAGATTTGATTAAAAGATTAATAGAGATCAAATCCAAAGAATCTGGCTTAAATCTTCTGATTTCAGACCTTGAGAACAACCTTTATCATGAGATTTTGAGGTTATCAGGGCTTATATCGATGTATAGGATGAAATTTTCAGAGGATCCCCCCATTCAAACAATTCTAAGGTTTGAAGAGCTATTTGATAAGTACGTTAAACCAAGAAAGAAATAAATTCATCATCTGTATCATTATCATAGCATCATGGGGGAGATTGTTTCCCAAGAAGGTTCACTTTGTCTTCAATTTCTTTAACTATTTCCGGGCCATTTAACACATCTTTAATCAGTACATTGCCTTTTCTGGAAATGACATATACTGTCGATAGCCCAAATCTCTTCTGCAATAATCCTTCGTTGCAGAAGCATTGCATTATGTCTGAATATGGGCTTCTAAAAGTTCTCAATGGGTTTCTGATGATCAATACATCTTCTCTTAATTCATATCTGTAAGATTTCTTCCAGGCTATATAGAAGTAAAGTAAAATATACCAAAGAAGCACAAAAATAAGGTAATCAATTAGTTTCTTTTCATCAATCTCAAGGAACAGGGAAAAGATCGCCAATATGATGGTTGCCTTAATTAACGTCTTAAGAGTGGACTTAAGCATATAACCAACATGAGACCGAAACCTCCCCTTGTCGTGAAACTTTTGGCTCCTCTGTTTTACATTTTTCCATCACGAATGGACACCTTGGATGGAACCTGCATCCTGCAGGGGGTTTAATGAGGCTTGGAACGTCGCCCTCCGGCGGCTTAAGTATCTTTGAATTGGTTGTTGGAATTGAAGACATTAAAAGCTGTGTATAAGGGTGCAATGGCTTTGAAATAATTTTTTCGGTTGGTCCATATTCAAAGATTTTTCCTGAGTAGAGAATGATTATAAAGTCAGAAATATACCGGGCGACCAGTATGTTATGAGTGATGAAGAGATACGTTAGACTCCTGTCTTTCTGTGCGTTGGCAAGTATGTTTAATATTTGCGCCTGAACTGATTCGTCAAGCGCGGAAGTAGGCTCGTCAAGTATTATGACCTCGGGATTTTTAATCAATGCTCTGGCGATTGCTATTCTCTGGATCTGGCCTCCAGATAATTCCCTTGGGTCTTTATTTTCAATATCCTCATAATTTAAGCCAACTGATACTAACACCTCATTAATTTTGTCCTTGTCAAACCTGCCTAGGGACTCAGTTAACAGTTCAATGACTTTCATCCTTGGATTTACTGATGTTGCAGGATTCTGGAAAACCATACTTACTTTATCTCTAACAATACCAGAATTATTTTGTTTTATTTCCCGGCCCTCAAATATCAACTCACCAGAAGTTGGTTCCTCAAGAGTTGCGATAATCTTGGCAAGTGTTGTTTTACCGGAACCTGATTCACCGACCACTCCCAATGTAGTACCCTTTTTTATCTGCAGGTTAACATCATCCAGTGCATTGACGTAAACTGGTTTCCTTCCGAAGATTTTCTCCAGGATACCGTTTTTCGAGGCGAGAAAAATTTTTTTTATATTCTTAAGATCTATTACATCATCCATAAAGCCAGCACCTCACTTTGCTTCCTTCAACCGCAATTAAGTTTGGTTCATTAGTGTCACACCCTGCAATGATCATGTGGCATCTAGGCCAAAATTTACATCCTTTTGGAAGGGATAAAAATGATGGAGGAGAACCTTTTATTGTGAATAGGTTTCCACCTTCTTTTGATGTATTAGGGATGCTTGCTAATAAGCCTGCAGTATAAGGATGCAATGGTTTTTTAATAAAAGAATCTGAATTGCCCTGTTCCATTAATCTACCCGCATAGAACACCAATATCTGTTGAGAAATAACATAAGCGAGTCCTATATCATGAGTAATGAATATTATTGAAGTACCCATTGTTTTGTTCAACTCTCTTAAAAGTTCTACCACCTGAGCCTGAATCGTAACGTCCAAAGCAGTAGTAGGTTCATCAGCTATCAAAATCTTGGGTTTCAGTAATAATGACATTGCTATAACAGTTCGTTGAACTTGTCCTCCAGACAACTCATGTGGATATCTAGTAAGTATGTTTTCAGGATCTGGAAATCTCAATTTTTTCATTACATCTATTATTTCTGTCATCATTGCTTCATCGTTTGAGATATCTTTTCCTTCCCGCTGAAGTCTTATTCTCAATGCATCAAGTAACTGTGAACCTACATTTTTTACTGGATTTAAACTGTTTAATGGGTTTTGGAAAATCATAAAAATTGAGGTGCCTCTTAAGTAAGTCATTTCTGTGTCCGTTAAATTTACAATATTGGTTCCAGAAAAATCAATAACACCTTCTGATCTGCCATTTGCGGGCAATAAGCCTGCAAGTGCATAACCAAAAGTACTCTTACCAGAACCAGACTCACCGACAATTGATATTATTTCTCCTTTATCGAGAGCAAGATTAAAATTGTCAAGAACTTTCATTTCCGATTTGCCTACTCTATAGTAAATATTTAAGTCTTTAACTTGCAGAAGCATTAATTACACCTAACGATTTTGTCTGTTTGATACTATGTCCTGTAACCTGTCACCCAGTAATACAAAGCCAATAACTATGATCAAGATGACAAGACCAGGGAAGACAGAATACCACCATGACTGAGGTAAATACCCCAGACCTTTCGAAGCCATTTCACCAAGTTCAGGATATTTCACCTGTATACCGATCCCAAGAAATGCAAGTGTTGAGTATGTCAAGATGACGTTCCCAAAGTCAAGAGCAGCATAGGCAATAATCGGATCAATACTGTTCTTGAAAAGGTATTTATAGAAAAACTTTAACCTGGATATCTTATTTAGCTTTGACGCGACAATAAAATCCAGATTCTTAATCCTCAAAGTTTCCGCTCTAAAGAACCTTGTATAGGTAGGCCACCAAACCAAGCTCAGGGAAATTAATACAGCGTCAAAACCTCCCTTTAAAGGAACTGAAATTGCAATCACAAGAATTAACGCTGGAAGCGAAAGGAAAGCATCGGTTAACCTCATTATAACTTCATTGAAATATTTCCCCCTAAATCCTGCTGTGATACCTAGAATTGCGCCGAAAAGAATTGCAGAAAAAACAACGAATACTGAAACAAATGCGTCTTTTGGCATTGCATATAGTATCCTTGAAAGAATATCTTCACCGTTAGCATTAGTTCCAAACAAATAGGTCAAAGAGGGTGGATGCAAAACCAGACCGCTTGCCACATTGTCGTTAAAGGCAAATGGATTATGCGGCAATAGGATGTAACCTAACCTTGGATAATTCAAGTAGGTAGAAAGCATTTCTAAAGAACCCTGAATGATTGCCCAGCCAAAGAAAACACCGACTATAATCAACCCCGCAAGAGCCAGTTTGTCACTTATTATCGCTGATAGTAAACTTACCTCTCCACTTTTTTTATTTTTTCTTCTAAAAAGTCTGGAGGCATTTTCGATCATTCGACCCTCACCCTTGGATCTAGGACTCCATAAAGTATATCAGCGATTAAATTTGCTATGATTATTGAGATCGCTATAATTAGTGTTGTATCTAAGATGGCTATGTAATCCGTATTGTAGATTGCTTGAACAATAAAAAAACCCATTCCGTGATATTGGAATATATCTTCAATTATGACTGCACCTGCAACGGAAAAACCAAACAGCAGGGCAATCAAAGTGACAAGAGGAAGCGAAGCGTTCCTTAATGCAACCCCATAGAGAGCACGATTTCTTGTCATTCCCTTCATAAGGCTTAATTTATAATAATCTGAATCTATTGCATTTATCATGGAAGAACGTGTGATTCTGGTTATAATCCCGAAACTGATCAGGGCGAGCGCAATAATTGGAAGTATCATGTGATGAATAAGACTCACGAAATATGCGAAATCACCCGCAATCAAAGCATTTAACAATGGGAATGCAGCTACATCAGGTGGAGGAACCATTGTTGGATTAACCATTCCTATAGCCGGAAGAAGACCAAGATCATATCCGACAATAAGCTGCAGAAAAGTAGCGACAAGGAAAGGCGGGGAGGCCCATGTTAGCAAATAAATTCCTTTTACAGCGTAATCACCAGGTTTGTTTTTCCTAGATGCTGCAAAGACTCCGCTCAACAGTCCCAAAACCACTGCAAGTATTGTGGCAGGTATAACTAATTCAAGTGTGATAGGGAGATATTCTCCGATCAATGTTATTTCTGGAGCTCCAGCAACTGGGTCATAACCCAAATTACCATGGAACACATTTGAAATATAAGAAAATACTTGGACGTATAACGGAGCCGCGAGGTTATACTTAATTATAATTGAATTTATCAGAGCTTTGCTTGCTTTAGGGGGCGCATAAATTTTTGCCAATGCAGTTGGTGTAGGTGCTATCAGATGAATCAATAGATAAATTATAGTTATAATCACGAGGAGAGTTATAACAGCATTAATTGCTCTCTTCACTATAAAAATAGGAAGATTAGAATTCACAATACTTGAATGTAAATACAGTATTTAAAATTTGAATTGAAATTTAGAATCCGGCGACACTTAATCTTCGTCAAATCCCAAAAGAAAGCTTAACTTATTGGAAACACAAACTACATCTGGCGTAATAGATGTAAGAAGGGAAAAGCGTTGAATCATAACGTTGTATCTTGGAAAGTACAGTTAGGTTATGCTCTATCAATTATTTCCACCATCAAAACTCCTCATTTGATAAGAGTATAGTAAATCCCACTTTGATATATGTATTGCCTTTATTATACATGGATAAGAGATTAGGTATCATGTGCAGGATTCTGTGCACTATCTAGTTAAAGAAAATGAACATTCACCTAAAGGAAAAGAATTGAACGTTTCCAGGAACTTATTCTCAAAGTTATATATACGTATATTATATGTATATGTTTCATGACAAAACCTGTAACACTATCCAACGAAGCATACGAAGCGCTGAAAAAAGTCAAAGGGAAAGACATGTCGTTTTCTGAAGCTGTTTTGAAGTTGGTTGAAAATTCTAACCCAAAGAAAGATTTTAATAAATTTGCCGGTGCTCTGAAGGCACAGGCACGTGAATTGGAAAAATTTAAGTTACAAATTGAAGAAGATCGGGCAAGAAACGCTGAGAAGATGTGATATTTTGGTCGTACTTGATACGAACGTTATTATAGATTACTTAATAGGAAAGAAAGACGCAGTAAGGGAAGTTAACAGCTACAGAAAAAATGATTTATCTACCACCTTTGTTAATGAATATGAGTTATTAAAGAACGCTAGTAGAAAAATTATGGAAGATGCGATACAAAATCTTCGAGTATACCATTCTAACGACATGTCGGTAAGGGCAGCGGCGAAGGCCTATCTGGAGTTAAAGTCAATTGGAAAGATGATGAGTGATAGTGATCTCCTAATCTTTGGAATATGCGTAGCCAACGATGAGATCTTAATTACCCAGGACAAAGCTTTTGCCTACCTTAGAAGCAGTAACGTTAAGATCTTGAAATGATTGCTAAATCCAAAATTAATGTGAAAGGTAAAATAGACAAAAATAGATTTTGCGGCAGGTGTGGTGTATTAAATCTACAAATCTCTTAATTACTTTTGATTCACTGGAAAAGTACCATTATAGTAGGTTATAGGTGTATACAATCAACTGTTTCGTTTAGCGAAGTTCACATCAATCAAAGTTTCATTCTTAGAGACAAATACAAAAATATATAACGATATAACCAAGGATAGGTAGGGATTCTATTAATCAATTAAATGGATACCGAGAACGGGCAAAGCATTGTATTTTCAAGGCTGGTTTTCTATGACTCTAGTAATGCGTAGGTCTTCAATTGAAAACCTCTTCTACTTTCTTGACCTCCAAACCTAGCTTTATGGCTTCCCGATACATTTCCTTATCGTCGGTCAACAAAGGCATCTGATGAGATTTGCTGTAGAAAATAT
>JAKBGP010000043.1 GCA_021833045.1 Thermoplasmata archaeon | reverse complement strand
TCCAATCGACGCTTTCGTGCCTGAATACTTTATCAACAGAGAATACAGCTTTCTCCATTTTTGGAGTTCTGTGAAGTGATCTCATTGTACTGGCAGTCGTATGAGTCCTTAGCATAAGTTTCTCAGCTTCTTCAGGCTTCCACTTATATCCCCAGCCAGAATATCCTCTTATACCATTTTCATGGATTTTGCCAGCTCTCCTGAATAGAAGTCTGTCATCCTCATCAGGTTCGACTTTTTTCTTGGTTGATAGGAAGAAAGTATCCTGCATATCCCTGGCTGGGTGATCCTGTGGAATGAAAAGTGCATCCATGTTCCATCCTGTAAATTCAACATAGGGATCTTTTAATTCCTCAAATCCCATAGATAAAAAGATTTCTCTCACGTCGTTGATAAGAACAGTTAATGGGTGAAGTCCATGTCTCGGTGTAACTTTCCCTGGCATGTTCAAGTCATAGGTTCTGAACCTTCTATTCTTCCATGTTCCATCCCTGATCATCTCAGCTGTAAGCTCCCCAATAGAATCTTCAGCATCTCGAATGGTTGATAAGATTTCCTTACCTTCTTCGCTGATCTTTACTATTCGTGTGCTTCTAGTTCTTCTCTCAACGATACCACTCCGTTTTAAAATTGCATCCTTCTCCTCAGGATATTTCTCTAAAATTTCTTTATTGCCGGAATCTATTGATTTAAGTACCTCCATTCTTTTCAATAATTTATCTTCTATCTCTTTAAAATTGTTTATCTCAATCTCTCCCTTATTGGGTTTTATTCCAAATTTTGCAAGCTGAGCAATTGCAATTTTAGATTCTTCCGGGCCAAGTATTGTCCTAACATCAGATAAACTTATTCTTTTCTTTGATTTAAGAACGGACAGTATTCTATACTCAGGAAACCCTTCCTCTAAGTATTTTCTTCCCTCGCGCGTAAGCTCCAGTTCCTCACTATTTACTACCCTTGCGGAGACTAACCCTTTTTTTTCCAGCCATGAAATGGCTCCCCTTATATTTTCATTTGATAGTTTATCTATTACAATATCCTTCTCATTTATCTCTTTAATATCTTTTAGGTAAAGAAGAACAGCTGATTCCTGAGGACTGAGTTCCACAACCCAAAATGTAAATAAGCGTTAATAATTTTGCTACTATCATGAGATCCTTTACTATGAACAATTCATGGCAAAATTATGTAATCAAGGAATGCATTTAGTTAACATTGAAAGACCTGGAAATAAGGGAGAATGTTTATATCTCAGACCTTTTCTGCATTTATTTATCTGATATATCCGCCGCAGTTATATCGGATCTTCATCTCGGGTTTGAAGAGGAAATGAATCTCAATGGCCTGTTCCTCCCAAAATTACAGAGAAATCATGTTGAGGACAAAGTCTCTCAGATAATTGAAAGATATAACCCTGAAAAGTTGATAATCAATGGGGATTTCAAACAGGAATTCAGGAGGAATTTGCCACAGGAATGGGATGATGTCATCCACTTCATAGATCGTTTTACTACAAAGACAGAGCTTATATTTGTCAGGGGAAATCATGATAACTATCTTCAATCTATTCTGAGTAAGAGGGGTATTCTGGAAGTAGATACATACGAGACGGAAAATTACTACATCTATCATGGTGATAAGGATCTATCCTATAGAAAATTCACCATACTGGGGCACGAACACCCATCAATAGTTTTAAGAGACAAAATAGGAGGTGTATATAAGATACCTGCCTTTGTGTACGATGATAAAAATCAGATAGCAATCACGCCAGCAATGAGTTTCTTTTCATCAGGAACTGATGTCACTCAATCACTCTTGAGTGACGAGCATTTCACTCCTGTTCTAAAGAATATAAAAGATAAAAACTTCAGGGTTTTTGGTATAACTGATGATTTTGGACTTGTTGACTTTGGTTTTCTTTATGATCTTCAGACGAAGAATAGAGTTCCCTATCGGTAAACTTCATGGCCGAATCCAGAAACTCCCTTACGCTTTCAGTTTTTCCTTCTCTAACCATCTTTTTGAGGGTGAGTGTTTCAGGAGCAAGAACCTTATTCACTATGGAATTTCCCAGTAGTTCAAGTGCCTCTCTTTCTTCTGTGCCGTTTTCGATAGCCCTGCTGAATTTTTCAATTTCATCACTCAGTATATCCTTCGATCTACTGTAAATGCTGGCAATATAGCCTTCAATTTCACCTTCTGCAAGCTTAGAGTAGATCTTTCTCAGTTCCCTATCAATAATGGTCTCGGCAACCTCTATATCCTTTTCTTTTCTTTTTCTGTTCTCCTGAAGAATCTGATTTGCCATCTCTAAATTGATCAGTTCAACATTTGGATTACTGTAACTTTCCTCAATATTTTTTGGGTTTGAAATATCTATAAACAGTAATTTTCTTGGAATTTTTTCAATGAGTTCCCTCGTGATCAATGGGGTCTTGGAGCTTGTAGCGGTCACAATTACGTGACACTCTTCAACTATATTTCCTATATCCAGAGTTTTCCTGAAATTTACCTTGAAAAGATGTGATAGCTCCGAACCTGCTTCCTCATTCCTTCCATATATTGTGATCTTGACTGAAGGTTTCTTCTTTAAATATTTTACAACTGTGGCAGCCATTTTTCCAGTCCCAATTACACCGATAGTGCTACTATTCAGAAGACCTTTCTTTTCGATTTGCTCTATCATGATTGAGGGAATCGATACTTTTCCGTGTGATATTTCCGTAGTTTCCCTTACTTCCTTACCTACCTTCAACGCTTTTTGAAAAATCATGGAAAGGAATTTGTCGGTTCTACCCTGTTTGTGGGCCAGGTCAAATGCTTCCTTAATTTGTCTTAGTATCTCCTGCTCACCTATGGACATGGACTCCAGTCCAGAAGAAACCCGCAGAAGATGTCTTATTGCATGTTCATCTTTCAATAATTCTGCATTTTCCAATTCATTCTCTGAAAATTTTGCATCATCATGAAAATAGATTTCCAGCCTATTACAGGTCCTGAGAATCACTCTCTTCTCAATGCCCTTAGAAGACAGCATTTTCTGAAGTTTGTCATCGTCTTCCTGTAACTTTATTTCTAATATATTATCTGCCATTCTGTAGTCCCATCTTATAACTTTGAGTTCAGAATTCAAAAGCATCACTCCCGGAGTTATTCATCGATATCCGTAAGTGATTTCTAACACGCAATTAAGTTTTATTTTATAATGGAACTACCATATTATATATACGGTCTCCGCTTATCAAAAAAAGTATGTTGTCCTTAAATGAATGAAATATATTCATCAATGAGAATCTCAATAGCTTAAAAAAAGTGGAACATCATGAATTTGGATAAATCATGGTTTATCTATAAGAGTTCAATTAGAGTGAATGAGTGATAAAGGATCTTCCTTTAGAACATTTACCAATCGCAGGGAACTACTGGAGAATATACTGAAGGATGATGAGATGGAGAAGGTAATTAATAAGAAAATTAATGATATCTCCAGCCTCCTGGCGCGTGGTTATCAGCTAAGAACAATATCTAAGAAACTGGGATTGGGGAAGAATGAACTGGACATTCTTTATGACTTTGCAAAGACAAGGAATAGCATAAGGCATAAGTATTCAAAATATGACCAGGTATATATGGATACATATTCAGCTTCCTATTCTACACCAGAGAATGTTGCAATGTACAGGGCTGAGAGATTGAAAGATAAAAGCATACTGGATATTGGTTGCGGTGCCGGTATGGCTTCAATTTTTTTATCAATGTATTCTACAGTTAAGGGATTTGATACGAATGAAGAAAGGGTTCTAATGGCAAGGATAAACAACAAAAAATATGCTGGCAGGGCAATTTTTGAGAATGGCGATGGAACAAAACTGCAGCTAATGGAAAAAGAGTATGATACAATCTACTCGGACCCACTGAGGTCATCCAGTTCCAGGGAAAGGTCTTTGGAGGAGTTGCAGCCAAATCCTGATCATATCATGGATATTTACAGGGAAAAGGTGAGAGAATTTGTATTCGATCTACCCCCTTTTCTTCATCCAGAAAGGATTAAAAATATTCCTGGTACACTGGAGTACCTATCTGTGGATGGAGATATATCAAGGTTAACTCTTTACAGTAATAATGATAATAGAAGAATTTTTCAAGCCACTAGTCTGACACGTAACTTTTCATACATGTCCGACCAGAGGATGAAACCACAACTTGGAGACAGAGTAATGAACTATCTTTTTGTCCCAGACGCTTCACTTTTTTACTCAGGACTCCATGGAAACTACTGCAATGAGCTAGATCTTAAAATCATAAGTGAAGAGAAGAGAAAGGCATTATACACTGGAGATGAGTTAATCCAAAATTTTACCGGTGATATATATGAGGTGATTTCTGTCGTAGATCCAGATACGCTGGTAGAAACGCTGAAAACAAAGAATATTGGAAGGGTAATTCTCCGTTATGACTCACCAAATTATTATGAGGAGCAGAGTAAAATACAGAGTAACTTAAATGGTGATGATATATCATATATCTTCTCATTTAAGGAAAGAAGAATAGTATGCAGAAAAATCAATTGAATAGCTAGATAATAATTCTTAATAAGAGTGGAATTAATCTGGAACAAATGAATGGAAAGCGCTTGATCTCATCTCTTATCCTCATATTGCTCATATCATCTCTATCTATGGTAGGTGCTTCCGAGGAGCATAATGTAACTGCAACAGACAGACCCACGACAGCAATACACAATTATGTTGTTTTTCAATCTTGCTGTCTTCCTTCGAACATTAATTTTACTGTTCAGATCAATAATAAATCCTATGAGTCATCAAATTATTACCTGAATATATCATTACCCGATGGAACTTATCATTATACCATATCTCTTCCCTATGACTACACTTCAAATATCACCACAGGTAATATAATTCTAAAGCAATCAAATGTATATGTTCATTTCAAGGTCAGTTACAGATCCTACGATCTCGGCGAGATTGTATTAGTGAGTATTGTACTTAGCCTTGTTTCAATTCTGGTTTTCATAGTTTATTACATAAGGGTAACAAGGAAGTGATAAAGCTAGATATTGCCAAAAAATAAATAGAGTTTAGAGATTACCATCAAGATTGGGATGAAAACATATTTAAACGTAACATTTTCCAGCGAAGGAGCGAAACCATCTGAGATAATAAACAGACTGAGATCGCTGGGATTTAAACCGGTAATGGGGGACCATGATATGGTCTATGAATGGGCAAACAGTGCAACAGAAGAAGATTCTCTATGGTTCGCTGATAAAATACAGGCAACTCTGGAAGGATTTAAGGTACTGTTCCATATTGAAACACTCAGTGACTGATGTCAAATCTCCTAATATTGTTGCAATTCAAACAGGTTACGAGAACCTTACCTTTCTTTATTCTTAGCCTATAGTTGTGCTCATAAGGATATTTACAGTTTTTGCAATAGCTTCTTTTAATATTCTTTGATAATGTTATATCAAATCTGACCGAAAGTTTCTCTATCTGTTTCACTATTTCTGATTTAGGAACAACTGATTCACTATTCATCAGGTTATACAGGTAATCTATTCTTTTCAGGGCAACATTTCTAGTCTCATTTTTATTGGGTTTCAATAAATACGTATAAATTGTAAGTTTATATTATTAATGCAAATGATCAAACTTTTGATTCTTGACATCGATGGAACCATTACACAGAAGGATCAGAGCATATTACCGGAAACTCTAGTTGCACTCAGGAAGGTTGTTTTCTCAAATCCAGAAATGCACATATGTCTTGCAAGTGGAAACGTGCTTCCAGTAATGTTCGGGGTTAGAACAATTCTTGGGGTAGGAGAATCACTGGCAGGAGAAAATGGAGGGATTTTACTTTATAAACAGAGGATAACCTCATACTTTCAAAAGCAAAAAACAGTAGATGCTTATAAAGAAATTGAGAAAGACTTGGGTGCAGTTGAATTCATCACCAATCGATGGAGGGAGACTTCCATAAGTTTCATACTCGATGGGAGTTATGATTTTACAAAATATGAGAAGAAATATGATGTTGTGATTCAGGACAGTGGATTTGCAAAGCATATTCTGAACAAAGGTCAAAATAAAGGATTTATAGCAAGGGAGTTAATGAAGATTTACGCTGTTTCAAAAGATGAAACACTTGCCTGTGGTGATGGTGATAACGATGCCGATCTATTCGAAGTTGTCGGAATGAGCGGAACAATATCAAACGGAAGTAGGTCTGTTAAGGAAAGGGCTGAATACGTTTCAGAAAAAGCCTATGGAGACGGATTGATAGACATAATGAAACACTTCAGGCTACTTGAGGAGTGATCATATTGCCAAGACAATCCTCAATTATTTCCCTGTTTGATATGACTTTTTCTCCTCTAACGAAAACATTTCTTGGAAATACAACATCAAACCCATTAAACGGTGAGATTGTCAGTTTAGAATGAAGCCTATTCTCATTCAATTTCTCCATATCTGAAAAGTTAACGGACACAAAATCAGCTGAATACCCTTTCTCTATTTTCCCTTTTTTTATACCAAATAATTCTGCAGGCCTAGATGCACCTGTTTTTAAAAGAGTATCTAAAGATAGAATTTTCTTATGAACAAGGGCGAGCATGAGAGGTACCCTTGTCTCAACCCCTATGATCCCTGATTTTCCAAATTGTATACTTTCTTTATCCTTCTCAAGGTGGGGTGCATGATCAGATGATAGCAAATCAAATTTACCATCAAGATACGCCTCTCTAGTTTTTTCCATTACAGCCTTTTCTCTTAAAGGTGGATTTACCTTCCCGTAGGCTCCAAGCTGCATTTCCTCATTAAGAAGAATATGGTGTGGTGTAACCTCCATGAAAAACTTTTCTGGAAAACTTTGGGCATTCCCATAATCACTTATATGGGCTGCAATTTTGACACTGGTTTTTAGTTTTGATATGGTTCTAAGTGCCTCCATTTCGCATGAACTTGGCCTTGATAAATCGTGATCTATGAGAGTTTTAACCTCCCTTGCGCTATTCTTTCTCAGGCATTCAGCGGATTCTCCATGGAAAACAACTGGTCTGCTATATTTTTCTAAAAATTGATCATGTTCATAATCTCCAGTGAATGCGGTACTGTTTGTGCTTTCACCCATAAAAATTTTTAAACCAATGCTCTCCTTTGAAATCACGTCTCCATTGGTTCCATCATACAGTGAAAACAATCCATAGTCGGTGAAGGATCTGCCCTTCACAACAGCTTTCTTTCTGTCGAATTGATTGTAATCTCTTATGGGTATTATGTTATTTGGCATATCCAGTACGGTCGTTGTACCTCCAAAAACGGAGGACATACTACCGGTATAAAAGTCCTCTTTATCAGTTTCCCCTGGATCCCTGAAGTGTACGTGGGCATCAAAGAAACCTGGAAGAATTGCTCCTTCAATTCTTTCCGTTTTTACAGATTTCTCAAATTTCCTCACATCTGTAATTACTCCGTTCTTAACATATACAAAAAGGTCCTGGAAAGTTCCGAAATAATAAAATTTTCCACTAAAAATCTTATCCTCCATCATACACCTCTTTTTTCACCATATATTATTTTATGCATCTGAAGCATAACTCTCACGTTTAACCTATTCTCTATGACTCTGTTAACAAGCCAGTCTGGTGGAGTTCCCCATGCAGGTTGAAGAATAACTTCACATTTCACAAGGTTGTTTTTTAGAAATTCCAGAGCAAATGAAAAATCAATTTCATTCTGTATTACCATTTTTATATAATCTAATTCCCTCAGCTTTTCAAGGTTTTCCTTTTTAAGGCTCCTTTCCTCACCAGATGAAGGTGTCTTCACATCCATATCAATTACAGTGCCATCATACTTAGTGAAAGGCTCAATATCTAGCGATCCACCAGTTTCAATGAGTATCTTCTTTCCCATTCCTGTAAGAGAAGAAACAAATTCTTTCGCATCTCTTTGAAGCAGTGGTTCTCCGCCAGTAAGGCATATCCAGTCTTCCCATACTTTGGAACATTCCTCAATAAGTGATTTAACTGGTTCTTCAGTCCCACCAGTAAAAGAATAAGTTGTGTCACACCATTTACACCTTAGATTACAAAGATTTGTTCTTACGAAATACATTGGCACTCCCGTTAGGGTCCCTTCTCCCTGAATACTGTGAAATTTCTCTGTGATTAACATTTTTTCCTCAAATTTTTACTCTCTTTCCAGATGAAAGCAATCTGGTTGTCCCAAACTCAGTCATACCATTCAGTTGCTTCATATTAAAAACAGGACCATCCACACAAACCTGAAAACCATCTACTGAGCAGGAGTCACACAACCCAATTCCACATTTCATACTTCTTTCCATTGAGAATTCTGCGTTGACATTCAATTTTTTAATTTTATCATATACTGCCTTCAGCATTTTTTCAGGTCCGCAAACATAGATCATGGAAAAATCTTCTGGGTTCACGGCTTCAATTCCATCAGTGACTATTCCTTTTATTCCCTTTTTTCCATCCTCTGTTACTTCAATCCTGTGATCCTCATCAAATTCATCAGAAAACAGAAGTTCATCGAATGTTCTAGAGGCAATGATTCCAGTTGCATTTCTATCGATAAGTGGTTTTAGCGAGGCCATACCTGAACCTCCTCCGATCAGCAACTTGTTTCCAGATGTACTGGAGAATGGTTTTCCATAGGGTCCACGGAGAAATATCCACTCTCCTGCTTCAGTTTCTATCAATTTCTTGGTGCTATCCCCATATGCTTTTACCGTTATACATTTCTCATCTTCAGTTTGGGACAAGGACATAGGCACTTCTCCATAACCTGGAACCCAGACCATAACAAACTGACCGGGAAGAACCTTGACATTCCACTTAAAGTAAAGTGAAACGACTGTTGGTGTATTTTTCACCCTTTTTGTTATACGAATATGTTCCATCATCTCACAGCCACCCCAACAAGCTCCTCCAGGTTATTAATTCCATTGGATATCATATATTTCTCCAGATCCCCCGTAATTCTCATGAATATACTTCTACCGTACTTCATAAGAGCAGTTCCTATCTGGAACACAGATGCCCCGGCCATTATGTATTCAAGTGCATCAATGTAACTGGATATCCCACCAACGCCTATTATGTCAATCTCTGTTTCTTTCCTTACTTCGTAAACACATCTTAGTCCTACAGGTTTAATTGCTGTGCCGGACATTCCCCCATAACTGTTTGTGAGAACAGGTCTTCTTGCTTCAATATCAATGGCCATAGCCCTGACTGTATTAATCAAGACAAGGGCATCCGAGTCAGAAGCGGCTCTTGAAATCTCTGATATGGAGGTAACATTTGGACTGAGTTTGCTCCAGACCGGTATTTTAATGGTACCCTTCAGGGTTTTTACAATTTCCTTGACCAGAACCGGATCACTTCCAACTTCAGATCCGAAGCCCTGAACGTGCGGGCAGGAAAGATTAAGTTCTACAGCACTAACTCCAAAGTCCTGCATTTTTAGGGCCAATTTAAGGAAATCATCTGTATTTGAAGCAAAAATACTACCGATCACAGGTTTTTTTGCCGTAAGGGCAATCTTAATCTCCTCCTCAAACGAATCAATTCCTGGGTTAGGGAGACCCATTGCATTAATCAGATAGGTATCTTCAGGAACCACTACTGGTGAAAAATAGCCGTTTCTTTCTTCAGTACCTATGGATTTGGTAACTACTGCCCCGGCTCCATCCTCCAGAACTCTTTTCATTGTATATCCATTCTCATCAAGAATTCCAGATGCAAGTATGGCAGGTGATTCAAAACTAACTCCTCCTGTTTTAACGGCTAAGGAAACCATCTATCTCAGGACTTCATCATATTAGATTATTTTATTGTTTCATAAATTCTACGGAAAATATGTGTCATCACCTTATTTCAACGCTTAACCGAGAACTCTCGTTTTCTAAGAATAAATATTGAGTAATCTACCCTCGATTTTTCAGCAGTCTATTCTTAATTCTTCTGGAAAATTTTCAAGGGGAATAATATTTGGTCCCCTATTGAGAAATGGGCCATAATAGAAAAAGACTCCTGGAACATTGAATATTTTACATGATAGATACATATTTCCAGTCAGGCTATGAAACATGTGAGCCTTTTCACTATCTGAACATCGCATTACAAGTTCGTCTGTAACATCAAGGAATTTTTTTATAGTGTCTATTTCCAGAGTATCGTTTATAACCACTCTCGACGCGCCTGACACTATTATATCCATTAAATCATTTTCTTTATACGGATATGCCATCAAAGTAAATTCAATATATTTGGAAAGTTCATTATACATTTTGAAGTTAAAACGGTAATGTGTTATTGCATCAAGATCAACAACAAAAGCTTCGTCGTAAGGGACCTTTGCCAGTTCTTCCATGTCTTCCATGCCTTCGATTTTACCTCTGTTTATGATCAAACAATGCATGTTAAGTGTAAGTTTCTCCATAAGAAAATGTTTTCTATAAAATCTGAATGCCATCATCTCAGGAAACAGTTGTATTCACTTTTAAAGTGTGGAGATATTCCTGTCAAAGGAGATGATCTCTCAACCCTTACTTTACTCATACTCCTGTCAGTAAAGATGGCTGAAAGTTAAAATAATATGCATAATCTTTTCTAACAATAATGCTTCACATTTTTATTTTTTCCAAAACAATTGTAAAAATAGTAGTACTGTTATCACTTATCATGATACTGTTTAACAGTAATAAATCTAAAATTTTTTCTGCCATATCCTTTATTCATCGTTTTAATTCAGATATTATAAATATTTCCTATTTAAATACAAAACAAAACTATTTATTATGCTAATGTAATACATTATCAATGATGGATTTAGTTTCCTCCTATTATGCAAAGGCTGATAGAATTCTTGTGCCAATGGCAAAAGGGGAAAGTTCTAGAAGAGCTTTTGAGTTTGCCAGCGACTTTGCAAAGGTCTTTGGTTCAGAAATAACAGCACTTACAATAAAGGACGAATCCAAGGAAGTTACATGGAGTGACAAGGTTGCTGTAGTTATGCAGGCATACAAGGAATCAAGTCAAAAAGGACTAAAGGTTATTCCAAAGATCCAGAGCGCAAGAAATGTTAGGGAAGGTATAATTAGAGAAGCAAATTCGAAGAATTATGATCTTGTTCTGTTCAGTTCCAGATCAAGATCGGGGGTCTCAACTTCTCTATTTGGAGGTATAGGAGATTATCTAATCAAGCATTCAAAGAACACAACAGCATCTCTTTCTATTAAAAGGAGTACATATCCATACAGGAAAATTCTGGTACCAATGAGCGAGAGACTCAATACACGTAAATCAGTATACCTTGCTGCTATCATGGCAAAGGTTCTAAACGCTAAATTTTACCTCTGTGATATGAGATCGTTCGATAAAAAGAAAATTCATGGTTTTAAAACGCTGATGAACGCGGAGGTATGGAAGGAGCTTAAACTTGATTACGAAATTTCTGACATATACGGAAGCGATCTGAGAGATTCAGTTCTTCAAAGGATTTACTCCACATCTTCAGATTTTGTGGTACTTGGCGTAAGACCTGATAGTTATTCAAATGTAAGAATAAATTCAGATATTAAAAAAATAATAAAGGATGCACCAATAGATTCAGTTTTAATTAAGAGATGAGCTTTGTAAGACATTATTATTCATAAGGAATATTATGATCTGTACATCAATGTACATTATGTTAACATAATATGAACCAAATATTGGGAAATTCTGCCTTTCAGTTGAATTGATTGTGTTGTTTAAGAAACTGCTCACAGGTTTTAATTTCAGGGTTACATTTACTGAACTTGCAAACGATACAATTGAATTTGCAACCCTCGGCTCTTCCAGTAATGCAGCTGATAGTGGGATATTAGGATCTAACCCAGAATCAGAATCCATTATTACTTCTCCTGGGATTTTAGAAACTGAAACGTTCTTGTTCATCTGCTCAAATTCCTGTAAATTTTTCTCCAACTGCAGTAGGGATGCATTTGTGTTTGGTGAGCAGCAGAGCGCTCCGGAGGATGATTGGTTAAAGTCTATGGCAGAAGGCCTGGGCTGGAAAAAGTATGATCTGTTAAAAGCCTGAGCAAGATAATAACTGCCGAAAACCTTTCCGTTAATCTTTATTTGATTACCATTCCCG
>JAKBGP010000042.1 GCA_021833045.1 Thermoplasmata archaeon | reverse complement strand
TCTAGGGGATGACAGAGAAAGAGGTAGCATCACTGGTTGTGTATGAAATGATGAAGAATGGTGCAGACGATCCATCGTTCTCTACTATAGTGGGGTTTGGAGAAAATTCATCTCAGCCCCATTATTCGCCAGGAGAGAGGAAACTGAAGAAAGGAGACATAGTACTGATTGATTATGGTGCTATGTACAATGGATACTGTTCTGATGTTACAAGGACTGTATGTTTTGGAAGGGCCACTCCTGAAATGAAAGAAGTATATGAAATAGTGTACCGTGCACAGAAAGAATCCATGAGTCTCATAAAGGAAGGGGCCAATGGAAAGGATATAGATCTCAGGGCAAGGGAAATAATAGATTCAACAAAGTACAAGGGCCTCTTTATCCATGGGCTTGGACATGGAATAGGGCTTGAAGTTCACGATCATGGTGCCCTCTCAAGCAGGTCAGATTTCCCACTGAAGGAGAATATGGCTGTCACAGATGAACCTGGAATTTATATACAGGGAAAGTTTGGCGTAAGAATAGAGGATGACGTTCTGGTGAAGAAGAATGGATTTGAAAAGTTAAGCCATGGTGCTACACCAGAAATAACAGAAATATAGGCATTTATTCGAAGGGGAAAGAATATGTTCATTTGAAACATATTCTTCCTGAGGTGCATATATGAATTCAATGCAAAATTACAATCTTTTGAGCAAGAAAGCTCTGACCTTCAGGGAGGAGATGAATTGCGAAATGTTTATCAGAATGTAAAGGACTATGTAAGTAATGATTAAAAACCTCAAAATGCAGTTATACCAAAATGAAGAACAGAAGTTTCTTCTTGAGAAGCATTTTGGGTCATGCAGGTTCGTATGGAACCACTTTCCTGAGGTCAGAAATAAGTATTATGCTGAACACAAGAACGACAAGAAAAATGGATTGACCGGATTTGATACCATGAAGATGCTAACGGTACTGAAAAAAGAAATCACATGGCTGAATGAGATCAACTCACAGAGCCTTCAGCATTCCCTTGTGAAACTGGATATGGGATACAAATCATTCTTCAAGAACAATACAGATTATCCAACATTCAGATCAAAGAAGGATAACCAGTACTTCATCATACGGTCAGGTTTCAAAACTGATGAAAATAAATTGATCATTCCAAAATTCATGGAAGGAATAGAATATCATGACAAAACAGGAATTCCAGAGAAAATAAAACAGATCGTGATAACAGGAGATGTCGGGAGATACTATGTATCTATACAATATGAAACAGAAGAAGGGCCACCTAAAGGGATCGGTGTTATGGGTATTGACATGGGCCTCATGGCATTCCTCACCACATCAGATGGATTGCAGGTTGAACCCCTGAATGCACTTAGGAAAGTAGAAAAGAAATTGAAGAGAGAACAGAGGAAGCTGTCAGGAAAAAGAAAAGGATCAGAAAACAGGAAGAAGCAGATAATTAAAGAAAAGAAAATATATCAGAAGATGAGGGATACAAGAACAGACTTCAACCACAAAGTATCAACAGCCATAGCCATGCATTATGGTACTGTGGTTGTGGAAGATTTGAACATGCAGGGCATGCAGCAAAACCACAATCTTGAAAAGAGCATAACAGATCAGGGATGGTATCAGTTCAAAACCATGCTGCAATATAAACTCAATTTGAGAAAGGCAGATCTAAAAGAAACAGGAAGGTTTGATCCATCCTCAAAAACATGCTCGAAATGCGGAAACATAAAACATGATCTGAAACTTTCGTATCGCACATATTACTGCAATAAATGTGGACTGATCATAAATCGTGATCTGAACGCAGCAATAAACATACGCAATATTGGTATGATAAAAGTAGGGAAGGGCATTCCCGAATTAACGCCTGTGGAAAGTGCTACGGCGGCGGAACTCTCAAAAGGAGGTCTACGAGTTGTCACTCTATGAATCAGGAACCTCAAACCCTTCAGGGTGGGGGGAATATCAGAAATTAACAGGGGAGGAGTATTTCAGGAATATGCTTAATGGTCCTGGGGACACTTTTGGCTCATTCTCAGAAAAAATTGATCTGATGTTCAGGTTCATAAATGCAGTATGTGAGGGCATTAAACCTGAGGCATTCAGAACTTCTCTTTTTAAGGATCTTACTTCATCCGATAAGAGAGACCTGCAGCTTGCTGCCTGGTTTTTGAAAATCGTAGATTCAGAACCGCTCACGGGAAGGGTTATCTATAGGATAAGAGATATGATTGAAAAATCCATGCTGAAATATACTGGTGAAGAACTTGCTTTAATGGCAGGCGTTTTTGAGCTTCACATTTTCTATAATGTAGTGGATAGTAATTATACTGTTCCAGTGGGGGAATTTACGAAATACTGCACAAAAATTTCCGGAAGCAGATTCAGGCTTGTTTATCAATCAATGGATGATGGTTCTGTCCTGATAAATGATGATCTTCTCAGGAAAATTATCAGGGAAGCCTCTGTTTCTTTTATAAAGTTCCAGATGGAGATCATTGACAGGGATGTTGCGGTGGATATTTTTGGAAATTTTGAATCATCTTTTCAATCCCTTGCGAAGAAAGCTCAGAATATAAAGATTGAAACAGAGATGGGGCCCATAGATGTGCAATCATTCCCTCCATGCATAAAACATTATATAAGCGACATCAGAAACGGAATAAATCTCCCACACATGGGAAGGTTTGCAATGGTTTCATTTTTGAACAAGGTGGGGATGAAGCAGGAAGACATAATGTCAGTATTTGGAACCGTTCCGGATTTCAGTGCAAGGATAACTGAGTATCAGGTAAAGCACATTATGGGGCTGATTTCCGGAATAAAATACACTCCTCCTAAATGCGAAACACTTCGTTCGAATCATCTATGCTATATGGGTGATGATCCATTATGTGCCGATGAAAGGGTGAAACATCCGCTCACATATTATACAATAAAAAAGAAGAGAATGCCAAAGAAAGCATGATTAAATCTTTCTTTCAATCATCTTGATTAGTGTCGTCTTCCTTACGTTTGATTCAATTACGTAAATTTTGCATTTTTCATATGGAATTCTAGAATAAGCGCCTTCTTTAACTTCATATTCAACCCGCATCTGCCTTAATATTTCAGTAAGCTTTTCATCTGAAAATTTCTTAGCAGATTCAAGATTGATTTTTCGTCCCAGACGACGGGTGATTTTTGGGTTAAAATACTGTGAATACAGTGTAACTTTCATAGAAGCACTGCATTAATGACTCCATCCTGGCCAGGTCTGGATGTAATTCTCGCAAGTCCTTTCTCAGTTTCTATGACAGTTCCTCTGTTCATTATATTCCTCTGCACATAGTGGGGGTTTGCGGGGTTTTCTTTCACAGTCACTATTTTCGAAGCAACTGTCTTCTTTGATTTAGGATCGTAAAGATTCACCTGGTTAGAATTAAGAAGTACTGTTTTTTCAGCCCCTCCTCTAATTCTCAGAACCTTTCTCTGAGTAATGTTTATTCTTGTGAGAGTTGCCTCTCTTCCTATTTCAGATCTTCTCTTTGATCTTGAACTTCTTCTCTTTCCACCGGACGGTTTAGTCAGTGATGTACCTTGAAATCTTCCCAAATTATCACCTGTATAGGGGGTTTATAATAGCAATGGTTTAAACTTTTCCACATAGGGGACTGATTTTATTGGTATGATTCTTTTCTCTTTTTGAGTGAAAATACGCAGCAATCAACTCCATCTATCTGTCTGTGGTTATTTTCCACATCCATCATCATCACTTTGTTGAACATATCTGTCTCCAGTTGGCATGTTACAGGAAACCTGGAGGCAATTTTGAATATGGGGCAGTTATACTCCGTCATGATGGAGTTTCCCGACGGATCATTCTTCAGTTCTGCAAAATAACCATCCACGTTTCTCATATCAAGGAGTTTCTGCACTCTTTTTTCCTCAGGCAAACCCAGAAGCTGGTTTCCATAAATAGTGGTTATTTTTTTGTATCTTTCAGCAAGATATTCATCAAATCCCTTACTCATACCATGGTCTTTCATGAAGTCAATCAGATCCATAAGGATCGAATTATGGGTAGAGTTTTCATCGAGTGCCTTCCCATTGTCTGAAAGTGAGAATATATATGACGGCCTCCCGGTCCTGTTGTGCCTGACAGTTCTCTTCACCCTCCCTTCATTTTCCATTTTCACCAGCCACTTCAGAGTTGCAGTTTTAGATATTCCCAGAGCAGATGAAATTTCTCCCAGGTCCATTTTGCCATTCTTCTTTAGAATGATAAAAATTTCCATGTGGACAGGTTGTGATGAAATCCTGGTTTCCATGAAAAGATATATTTACAAAATTTATAAACTTATTTGTTTACAAACTTTACAATCTAAATTCCAGACCTAATGTTTCTGAACACCCTCATTGAGATAGCGAAAAGCACTATCATTCCTGCAAAAATTATTCCTAATGAGACAAAAGTCTGGTAATTCACACCATATATGAAAGAATCTCTCAGAATATTTGATATATAAGTCAGCGGATTGACATCAGCAATGTATACTAACCAGACAGGTGTGCTGGAAGTAATGCTATAGAATGATGTGCTTGCAAAGTCAAGGAGGAAGAAAAGCACTATGGTAATGGTCTGGTATATCTGCATGGATTTTGCAATACCGGAAATGATCAGGAATAAAGAAGAGAACAGGATTGTGCCTATTACAATGGCAAGAAGGAATGTTATAACTCCAATCAGGGTGTAATTGAAACTGACCGGTATTGCCAGGGCGAAGGCAAGCATGATCAGGGAACCTACAATGGCGAAGAAAATGGAAACAAATATTATTCCAAGGAGGTATTCAAATCTCCTGAAGGGGCCCACCATAATCTGTTCGAACATACCCCATCTCCTGTCTGACCACAGCATTCCACCTCCAATATTTCCAGCGGTAAAAGACTGGAGCGCAATTATTCCGGGTGCAAGGAAAGTTGTGTATGGAATATCTATCCCGTTCTGATTTATCCGAAGACCATTTGGAACTATGCCCTGAAACATGAAACCCATAACAAAGAGGTATAAAGTTGGAAGGCCAAGCATGAAAATCATCGTCCCCATATCTGTATTCACAACTACATTCCTTATTGTAAGCCTGAGAAAAGCAGGAATTTTCATTTCTGCACCACCTTTATAAAAACATCATCCAGAGTAGGATTTTCTACGTTTATCCTTTCAACCTGAATGTTATTATTTGAGAGTGTTGACATTATGTTTCCAAGATTTTTCTCAAGTTTCTTCGTTATAATGGTTATGACATTATCTCGCACATCCAGCTCATCAAATTCAATATCTGAAAAAACCTTCTGTATATCTTCCTTTGAAAATATCGAATCGTTACCGATCCAGATGGTGAGGGTTCTCAAATTCCCATACCTGTTTTTCAGCTGGCTCGAAGTACCTTCTTCCACAATCTTACCATCGTCGATTATTCCTATCCTGTCGCAGATCATGTCTGCCTCTTCAAGATTCTGTGTCGTGAAAAGCACTGTGAGGCCTTTATTAGCCTTCTGCCTGATATAGTCAAGGATTTTCCTTCTCATTATGGGATCAAGGCCTACCGTAGGTTCATCAAGAAATATGACCTTCATGTCATGCATGAATTCCCTCGCAACCTGAACTCTCTTTTTCTGCCCACCGCTGAGATCAAACATTCTCTTTTTTCTAATCTCCTCCAGGCCAAAAAGGTCCATCAGTTCGCTCATCCTGGAATCTCTTTCTTCTCTGCCAACTTCCCAGAGGAGTCCCGCAAGCTTGAAATTATTCTCGACCGTTGCGAAATCATAAGATTCTTCCTGTTGAACCACACCAATACATTTTCTTATCTTCGATGCTTCTTTCGCAATGTCGTACCCTGCGACGCTTCCTCTCCCGGAGTTGAATCCTATGAGGGTTGTCATGATTTTTATTGAGGTGCTCTTTCCTGCACCATTCTTACCAAGTAGTCCGTATATTTCTCCTTTTACGGTATTAAAAGTCAGGCCATCCAGAGCAAATTTTTTTCCATCATATGTCTTTCTTAAATTTTCAATCTCTATATAATTCTCTGGCATAGGACAAAATATAAAACAGGTTAATATTAGTTTTGTGAAAATATTTAGAACCTAAGTATTAACCATTTAACTGTAGTGCTTTATCATACGTGTGCAGGAAGCATACCTCCTTGGGGGTGGGAGAATGTCACTCAGAGGAATTTGATGAAAGAGACACATCATATATCCTTGAACTGTTCTGAATGCTCAAATTTGCTGAAAGGGCACTTCTGTTGATGATGCATTTTTTTCCAATGGATGTGTTTTCCATAATGACTGAACCAGATAGTTCTGTCTCACTGTCTATCCTGCAGCGATCGAATATTATAGAATCAGATATTTTCACATTGTCGCCAATTTCAACGCCATTATATATCATGGAATTATGGACAGTAGTTTCATTTCCAATCTTAATGTTTTCTCCAAGATAGCAGTTTCCGTTGATTTTGTAATTATCCCCTATGGGCTTTTCTTTCATAATGATTCTGCCTGAGATACTCTTTTCATTGATCTCAAATCCATATCTGGAGGCCATGATCTGGCTTCCAGAAATGAGTTCTTTAGGTCTTCCAGTGTCAAGCCACACACCTTTTCCTTCCCATGAATTTATTTCCACCCCTTCAGAGAGAAGTTTAGGGAAAAGCTGCTTTCCAAAATCATATGGTTCATTTTCAGGAATATGTTCCAGAATTTCCGGTTCAAGAATATAAATTCCAGTGTTTGCTTTTTTTGAAAAAACTTCAGAGGCAGAAGGTTTTTCCAAAAATCTTTTCACAATTCCATTCTCAGTTTCAACTATTCCGAGCTGACTGGGATCCTCAACTTCAGTCAGAACAATAGTTGCTGATTTCCCGCTTTTCTCATGGCTTTTTATTGCTGCTTTTATGTTAAAATCAAATAGAATATCACCGCTACCCACTACGAAAGTATCGTCAAGGAAACCCTGAACAAGCTTTACGCTTCCCGCTGTTCCTGCTGGTTCCCTCTCTACAGAAAATAGAATATTCTGTTTTTTTCTGTCATTTTTCAGGAGACCTGCTATAAGGTGTTCAAATTTGTACCCGGTAGTCACAATCACGTCTCTGATTTCCGCTTCAATAAATGAATTCAGTGGATACTCCATGCAAGCCTTTCCTGCAACAGGAACCAGTGGTTTTGGTATAGAATATGTTATAGGTCTGAGTCTCGTTCCTTTTCCCCCTGCCATAAGTACCCCTTTTACTGTCATCAACACTGTATAACAAAAACCCTTTAAAAACTTGCATGTTAGAAAAAAATTAAAAATAATTATAAATTAATGGCATCACAATGGTATTTAAGATACTGCGATGCCAACGTTTGGAGTGAATACTTTTGAAGTGATGTTCATATCACTGACAAGGTTGAAATCGATCATTACATTTGTGGTTGAGTGTGCTGATATGGTGAATGGATGGTTGATAAACGCATATGGGGCCATCAACTTAAAGGTGTAATTAACACCAGAAATGGTAACTGTCACACTTGTAATGTAAAGTTTTATCATTGTGTATGTACCTGTGCTCAGTGCTATGTTTCCCAATACCGCAGCATCACTTGTTGAAAGATTGAGTATGTTTATAGTGTGAGTATTAACAGAGTAGTTACTCCATCCTCCAGACGAGTTGCTATTTGAGCCATTCGCCGGTGCTTTGTGTAGTGCAACCTCACTGAAACTGATATATACTGCGCTCACTCCTGTTATACTTAGATCTGCAACTGACAAAGTCATATTTCCATTGTTCTGCCCTTGTTCATATACGTATGCATATGAACCCAAGCCAGCGACAAGTAATATGACTACAACTGCGATCACATACTTAGTTTTCATAAAGTAAATACTGTTTTTATAAATATAAATTATTTGGTACAAAAGCCGGAGTACGAATATTTACTTTTATTCTATGACGATTATTGGTTCACTTATATGGAGTTTAGAAATGGCTTTACCGTAGATGTCAGATTCTTAAAGTATATCTAATAAGAAGGATTTACCTCTTTATTGCCACTGTAGCTCAGGTGGTAGAGCAGCTGATTTGTAATCAGCAGGTCGGGGGTTCAAATCCCTCCAGTGGCTTTTTCAATTTACTTGAAAACAAATTGATATTTACAATTAGGAATAGAGTTATTCTTTAGATAATTCTAATATATATCTTACGAGTTCTTCCGGCTGTGTAACCATGGGCCAGTGGCCAGTCTTTATTATTCTGTAAGGGCCTTCCAGTTTATTGAGGTATTTTTCAAGTTCATTTTTATCCTCATCATTAAGCTCGTTCTCATTCTGAATTACGCAAATTATGTATGCTTTCCTAAGGGCCTTGAATCTGTTTGATATGACTATGGGATCCTTAGCAAGTCTGATTGGCCATGTTGTTCCTTTCTGAAGCATCCATTTCCTGTCCTCACCTTTCACATCGCTTCCTATTTTATCTATTATATTCTCAGTTAATGGAATTCCAATTTCTCCTTGAGGAATTGGTCCATACTCAGATTCAGGATCGAATATTCCCTGAGGTGTGTTGATATTTTCCGGAACAAAGGCATCCAAGAAAAGTACCTGTCTGATCTTTTCTGGTATCCTTTCTGAAACTACAGAGACAACCTTTCCAGCAAAGCTGTGTCCCACCAGTATGATGTCATCAAGATCATTATATTCTATGACATTCATCACATCCTGTACTGCTGTTTCCATACCTATTTTTTCAGATGACAGGTGTTTTCTCTCACCCATGCCGCTCAAAGTAATGGGATAAACATTGTATCCCTGTTTCTCAAGTGGTGGTATTAATTTCTTCCAAACCCACGCACCCAACCATGCTCCCGGTACCAGAACAAGATTTTTTTCCATGGATCAAGTATGATTTATTGATAAATATCGATTCTGTATAATCAAAACCGACATTTGTTCTTCTTACAGTTTTATATTCAAAGACAGCGCTGGTCATTTTTCCTTATTAACCCGGTTTTGCAAAGACCCTTAACGAATAATTATATATCGATGTAGCATCTTAATTTTTAATGCTTAAGAAAAAAGATATTGTCAATATAGGGGACATTTCGAACGAGGATATTTTTAAGGTTTTTGAAAATGCCTCCAAGTTTAAGAAAAAGCTCTCCAAGGAAGAAAAAATCAAGACCATGGATGGAAAGATAATGGCCACGCTCTTCTTTGAGCCCAGCACAAGAACAAGACTTTCCTTTGAGAGTGCAATGCACAGGCTTGGTGGTTCTGTAATCACAGTATCTGAACCTAAGAGCAGTTCTGCATCCAAGGGGGAAACCGTAGCTGATACCATTAGAATGGCATCCTCATACTCTGATATAATTGTAATGAGGCATCCTATGGAAGGGGCAGCCAGGCTAGCCTCGGAATTTTCTTCAGTGCCAGTAATAAATGGAGGAGATGGATCGGGACAGCACCCGACACAGACTCTTCTTGATCTTTTCACCATTTGGGAAAAATTTGGGACTTTCAACGGGCTTCACATCACAATGGCCGGAGATCTTAAATACGGCAGAACTGTGCATTCATTGATCAGGGCACTTAATAGATTTGATACAACCATATCACTGGTGTCACCAGAATCTCTTGAAATGCCTGACCATATAATCAGCACGCTCAAAAACCCTGAAAAAGTCATTAAAAGTAAAAGCCTAGATGAAGTTCTGAACAGTAGCGATGTGTTTTATGTAACAAGAATACAGAAAGAGAGATTCGTGGATCTCAACGATTATGCAAAAGTTATAGGTTCATACTCATTCGATATTGATACGGTTTCAGCAATGAAAGAAACTGCGATCATACTTCACCCGCTTCCTAGAGTGGATGAGATTAGCCCGGAAGTTGATAATGATCCAAGGGCAACCTATTTCAAACAAGCGGAAAATGGTGTATTTGTGAGGATGGCTCTAATTGATATGATACTTGGAGGTGAATAAATTGTCTGAGGAAAAAACATTAAAGATAAGCAAAATAGAAGATGGGATAGTAATTGATCACATAAATCCAGGATCAGCAATGGAAGTTCTTTCCGTGCTAAAGATCAATGGCAAATCTGGATTTACTGTAAGTCTACTTATGAATGTGCGAACCAGTAAGGGCAACAGCAAGGATGTGGTGAAGATAGAGAAGAAAAACCTCAGGAAAAAGGAGCTTGATCTCATCAGTATGGTCTCACCAAATGCCACCATTAACATTGTTGAGAATTTTGTCATAAAGGAAAAGTTTAATGTTTCTCTTCCCGAGACAGTTCATGACATAATAAGATGCCAGAACCAAAACTGTGTCACTAACGCTAAAGAACCCGTGAAAACAGTATTCACAATGGAGAAAAAAGGAGACAAACTACTGTACAGATGTCATTACTGCGAGAGGACAATGACAATGGATGAAATAAGAAATTCTATAACCAAATAAAACGATTAAGGGGCAATGAGTGACTTTTAATACTATTGATTTTTCCTATAAACCTCCCATGAAAATCCCAATGAACATTGATCCTTCTTCAAATTATATTTCTATATAAAAAGAGTCTCCCTTCAATCAATTTCGTAATTTCCGAATTTAGAGTTCCAAGCGTCTAACTTCTCGTTGAATTCATCTTTCCATTGATGGATTAATGGAAATTTTTCTATCAATTTATCAAGTAACCTATTATAATTATCGATGGATCGATTAAAGGATTCGGCTACACTTGAAAGCGGTACTTTTTTAGTTCCCTTACATACCGTGCATTCAACTTCTTCTGTCACTTCTTTGTATGTAGGTTCTAAATGAAAAGTGTTTAGGTCTTCATGTCCTTGCTCATCCCAAGAGGGTGTTCGATCGTAAACTCTGTGCTGTCCGGCATATATTGTTTTTATAATGGATTTCTTTCCTGTTCCATAACAGGATGGACAATAAATCATCTCACTGTCATTTTCAGAAGGAACATAGTACTCTTCTATTCTGTTTAATTTGAGTGGAAAAGAATCAGTTGGTAAGCCTATCTTATAGAATCTTTTTCCTTTGAATTCAAATGAAAGTCTTCTTTTCCACTCATTTTCGTAGAAAATGAAAGCAATAAAGAAGGGGAAACTAACTATGAAAAAAATTGAAACGAATATTTCATAACCTAAGCTTATATGAGTATAATTGGTCCCATAGAACGCATTTGCTAGGAAAACTATTCCTAATATCAAAAAAATAATACCTATTAATAAATAACGCCCAGACAGAGTATTTAAATGGTTTACCGATTCGGGAGAAGAAATATCTGGTATCGATTTAATCTCTTCTACTGAAATATTGGGAAACAAATCAGCTAATATTCGCATTTGTTTATTTTGATAGATAGAGTGAGTTGCTATTTCATATATGGTCTTCTTGTCATTAGTGGATTTCGTTCCCAGTGCATACTCAAAAATTACACTGTCATGCTTGACTTGTTCATAAATCTCTCCCCAAGCAACTATGCAGGAACATCCTGATATTGAATTGTCTCTATCGTCAGTTCTTATAGTAGTTATTGTACTACTGTCTCCTCGATCAGTTTCAGTACTCGTTTTGACGAAAGCAAAATCAATAAAGAATATGGTAAAAAGCACAAATGTTACAACAACGAATTCTTCAGCTAATGTATAATAGGAGTAAATCATATGTAAAGCATAAAGAATAAACACTGATGGCAATACTAATAGAACTGTAACGCCTAAACCTAATAAAATTGCCATTCCTCCCGCCTCTATGATGGCATCTAATATGTTTTGGTTTTTCATATCACGCCCCATTCCAATAGTGAATCATTAACATTGAGTTTTTTATGTTCCCGAAACAATTTAGGAATGCTAGTATAAGATTCATTCTATTCAAACAATGCAAATCCCAGTGTGGGGCTTTCGTTCCACATTTTAGATCTTCTAAGGGATTCTCAAGGAAATAAACGATATTACATTTTTTATATTCGTCTTCAGGAGTAATTTTCAAAGTTTCCAGAATACATGCTCTCATAAAACTCATTCAACCGCCATGCAACCTTGGGTTTACTATTAGATAACTTCATAGAATATATATGCATCCTATAATATGTTTCCTTACCAAAATTTAATGTGAATGGATTCATAGCTACCGCTGATCCATACTTGTTTCGCGCATTCCTTTTCTTTAGTTTATTCTTGTTTCCTGAATTTTTCAGGTA
>JAKBGP010000041.1 GCA_021833045.1 Thermoplasmata archaeon | reverse complement strand
GTTGTGCTCAGAAGGAAAAGGATAATAAAATAATAAAGCATCCACCTGAGAGGGCTCGTAGTCTAGTTGGTTATGATGTCGCCCTGACACGGCGGAGGTCACCGGTTCAAATCCGGTCGGGCCCATTCTATATACGGTTTAGTTATTTGAGAAAAACCGTATAATACTATCTCTACAATCAAATAATCCGTACATGTATCTTAAGGATTTTCGACTTTCTATATATACTCCTGATCACATTTTTGGTATATATATTAATAATTGAATACAAATAAATATGATCCATGCGTTCGATGATCCCCTCTCTGATTACTATGCAAACTTTGGTTGTTGATTTGTATTTTTTATGGATAGTAGTTGATCCATCAACTCTTCATTGCATGATTTTATCTTATGGTAATCCCATCAGCCTAATTTGGTTTATTACCACCTCAGAAAGAGGAGCCAAGATAACCTTCTGGTTTCCAAATAATACCTATACAAGGTGGAAACTATTATATGCTCCTGATAACCTTTCCTAGCATGATAGAAATTCCGAAAATAGTCATTGCACGGCATGTCCCAAAATATGTCGGAGATTTAGGTATCACACAGTTTGTAGAAGATCTTAGCAAAACCATGCTATCCAATTCTAGCTGGGATAGGCACTGGAGAAGAAAGGGAACCGTTACGGATCTGCAAACTGGTGATATTATGATATTCGCATTTAAGGACAATGACGTATGGTATGCAATAGGGGATGCAGTGCTTCTTTACAACGGGATCGAAGAGGATTACTCTGATTGCAAACGCATGGCAGGTGATGAATGGAAATGTTGCTATCACTTCACAGACTTCAGACTTTATTCAAAATATGTCTCGTACAGTCAAATGGAAACGAAACTTTCTAATTTCATGCCAGAAAGACAAAGGGTTATCCGCCTGGAACCGGATGATTATGTTCGCCTTTTATCTATGACGGCAAAACAGTGATTTTGTTCTTTTAAAGGTTGATTGTGTATCTTTTAACATTCCAAATTTCACTCGATCTTCCTAACTACAATTTCCCCATAACTTCATAGAATCCAATATGTTCTGATTCTGACACATTCAACTTCTCTGCTATTTCTTTTTTTAGGGTTATTCTTAATGACGAACCTTTGGATGAGGTTCTTGTTACCGCTATAAGTTTGTCTGGCATTAAAAGGGTAGTAAGTGGTATAAGTTAAATTTTTTTGGAATAACTTATTTTTTAGTAAATCTTCAGAATAATTTTAGTAATGATTCAATCTGAGTTGCAGATAGTTTGAGATATGCATCCCGCATAGGAGGTTTAACTCTGTTTACAGTTCTACACCACAGTTGGCTTGGTATTTCCTGCACTCGTACATGTATTGAACCATCCAAGAATTTTACGATATAAGGGTATACTTGGTTGTCCCATGTACCGTCCAAAGGAAACCCCAAATCATTCCTGTTATTGGAGATGACTCTTTCGACTGTTCCATAAGCATATAAATCATCTTTCCACTTAAAAAAAACTGTGGAACCCCTTTCCAGTTTGTTACTTGGAAACGGAAAAAGCATAATTTCTCCTCTCCAAGCTTTTTCTACTCGATCCCAATCTTTAGCTTCATAGTGAACTCCATAATAGAATCTATGAGCTTTTAGGTCCTGTCGGCTATTATTTAAGAAATTAAGGACTTACTGTTTTTTTTAAATTTTTCCTTCTCTGGATTAGCAGTCATTGGAAATATTGCACCCGACCAAATCTCCGTTCTAGCCATTAACAAGATATTTTTGTCAATTTAATCAATTTACTTTTAATGAGATATTGTTAATTATCGGTTGATAAGTTGTTGTTGTTAACTACCTCTGGTAACTAAATAAGCACTTAAAACAAAAAATGAAAGTATTTGCAGGTGATTCATTTGATTAAGGTTTGTTTTCTGGACTTCAAAAAGCAACTAATTTTTGACAACGTCAATTTTATGATTAAGCATAAAAACTTGGGAAAAATCGCTCACAAATAAGCTTATTTAAATAGAATTTCAAAGCCTAAATGGAATTTCTCCCGTTAGATTTTGTGATTTTATTCCTCTTAATGCAAACCAAGCTATCTGATCACCTTAATGTATCGTAACTTAGAGATGTGTTGGGTTTGTTGAACAATATTGTAACTCAGTTAGCGACAGAACCGTTCTTAGCGCCTGGTTCATACAAATATCCATGTATTTTATTTATATTTTTAAAGGGCTTGATGTTACACCTTGGAAAAGTGAGGGCAAAGATACATCAAGAGAATTTTTGTCATCAAACATGAAAACTGTGACCTTTTTGAAGCGCTAATTGAATCTCTATTAGTGTCATTCCTACATATGACTGCTTCCAAAGTATAGCAAAAGGACTAATAATATTGCAGCAAAGAAAAATGCCACCCTATCCCAGAAGCCAAAATAGAGTTGAAAGGATAACACAATATGCCCAACAATAGCCAAGTACAAAAGTACTAAGATAACAATTGCGAATACTCCGATCCCGATCCCTGCACCTTGACTAGTCACTCTTAAATAATTCTGTTCCTCTTATTAACCCTTTACTTCACTTATGATTTATGGGGTAAACAAACTGTTTCTATACAATTTTGAAATAATCTATTATGTATTCAATCTCCCACCAATAATTTTCAACTATCTCATAAAAACCCTATATGTTCTGATCCCGTTACATATAGCTTCTCAGCTATCTCTTTTGGTAGGGTCATTCTCAACGAAGACCCATGTTTGATGTCATAGTTACCACAATTAATTTGTCTGACATTGAGAGAGGTATTACAGAGGTTGAAAATCCTTACTTAAATTAATGCCATTTGGAAACCAGTCTATTCTTGGGTAATCAGAAAAATTAACCATAACTGCAAAAGAATTAAATTCCCTTAAGGGTTAATTCCGTGTCGTAAGATATGAACATAAAGGACGATGAAAACTGTAAAAATTGGTATGTGGATTTTATCGAAGAATTCCGCCAAAGGTATAATAAATTCCCTGAGTCAGCACGCAGTTTTGTATGGAATATTGACAATTTCAACTCTCCGTGCCAGATAATATCTTTTGTTGTACACGCAAATAAAGATCTAACATACCTATGGGTAAGGAAGGACCCTGAAATTCAGGACCTTGATGTGAAATGTTATGGGCGGATAAATCCTCAAAATTTCTTAGAAACTGCAGAGTTGATTCTGTCTGATAAGTTACTATACGCAAAAATGGTGGAAAATAAAGAAAACACATGGCCACACGAATCCTACGGGGCATATCTTGAAAATCATCTGGTCTTTCTCTCTAAGTTTATTTTAAAACAAGATCTAATTGGTATTGAATTCCCCATTGATCACGTAGTCGGAACGAAATTTTCAACTCCAATGAACGGGTTCTTTTGGATGATTTACGATGACATTACAAAGATAAATCCAGAACGTATCCTTAAAGAGATCTTTGAAGGTGCCCTAGCAAGAGAGAAAACGGATCAGAACGCACCAAAAAGAATGGAATCATCAAAGACAAACAAAGAGGAATTAGTCTTTGGTAACTCTACTTACTTCTATCCACCTATTTGGGTCGGTGAAAAACCTGCATTTGACTTTAAATCTAAGGTTAACGGTCTTTTTATTTTTCCGATACCAACATATGTAATGGAATATAAGAACTATACGCTCATATTTAATCAAAAAGGTCGATTTTTTTTGGGTATTAATGACAGAGGGAAGTGTATTAGGTATATGAACGAAATAATAGGGACTGCTATCTTGCAGGGTTATAATATTGATATCGTGACTGATCTAGATATAGGAGAATCCACCGTTACTAAAGACAAGGGAGAAACGCGAAGCCAGACTTATTCAAGATCTATTGCGAGATACTGGCAATTCGAACAAGAGATGAACCCTATTACTGAGGAAATGATTGCGTCATACATTCAAATTAAAGAAGAAGACCTGCGCAATATTGTGAGATTTGCTGAAAGCGCTTCTATGAACACTGAGACAAGCGATTATATTGTCTTTTTTGCCCATGCGAGCAATTACGTCAGGGATGGGAAATACAAAGAGTCATTCCTGTTCGATTGGTTTGTAATAGAAAGATATTTGCTGAATAAATGGGACCTCTACATTGGTGTAAACAGTTTAGAAGAGAATAAAAAGAAAAAACTGAAATACTGGGACATAAACAATGTGATTGAAGTATTATACCTAACTGGAAAAATAGACCAGAAAATCTATCAGGGCATATCCACACTAAAGAAAATAAGAAATGGGCTTTATCATAAGGGAGCTGAGGTTTCAAACAAAGACGCTATCAAGTGCCATGAAATCTCTGAACTTCTGATTAGAATAGAGACAAATATTATTATTTCGGAGGAAAACTGATCTAAAACTTTATGCCGGTTCAATCTTATAAGTTCATATGAATAACCCCGATTCCGATCTTGAGAAGAGATTATGGTCTTCAGCTGATAAACTCCGTTCCAATATGGATGCTGCAGAATACAAGCATGTTGTCCTTGGCCTCATATTCCTGAAATATGTATCAGATTCATTCGAGGAAATCCATAAAGAACTGGAGAGTGACAGGGAACACCTTTCCGATCCGGAAGACAGGGATGAATATCTTTCAAGGAATGTCTTCTGGGTCCCTCCTGAGGCAAGATGGCACTACCTTCAGAAGAATGCAAAGCAGCCAACAATAGGCAAGATGATCGACGATGCTATGGATGTTATCGAAAGAGACAACCCATCCCTGAAGGGTGTACTTCCAACAAACTATTCCCGTGCGTCATTGGACAAGCAGAGGCTTGGTGAATTAATAGACCTAATAGGTGGAATAGAACTGGGCACAGAGAGTGCAAAGAGCAGGGATCTTCTTGGAAGGGTCTATGAATATTTCCTTGGGCAGTTTGCAGATGCAGAGGGAAAGAAGGGCGGGCAGTTCTACACTCCCAAGTCAATAGTGCAGCTTCTCGTGGAGATGATTGAACCCTACAGAGGAAGGGTGTTTGATCCATGCTGCGGTTCCGGAGGAATGTTCGTGCAGAGTGAGAAGTTCATTCAGGCACATCAAGGCAAAATAGACGATATCCACATATTCGGTCAGGAATCCAACCAGACAACATGGAGATTATGCAAGATGAATCTTGCAATAAGGAACATTGATTCTGATCAGGTGAAATGGAACAACGAGGGAAGTTTTCTCAACGATGCCCACAAGGATCTTAGGGCTGATTATATACTTGCAAATCCACCATTCAATGATTCAGACTGGAAAGGTGATCTCTTAAGGAACGATGTTAGGTGGAAATACGGTGTTCCACCGGCAGGGAATGCCAACTTCGCATGGGTTCAGCACTTCATTCACCATCTGGTACCAACGGGAATTGCAGGTTTCGTTCTTGCAAATGGATCAATGAGCTCCAACACATCCAATGAGGGTGAAATTCGAAAGAATATAATCGAAGCCGATCTCGTCGATTGCATGGTTGCATTGCCTCCTCAGCTGTTCTTCAACACCGGAATCCCAGCATGTCTCTGGTTCCTCACCAAGGACAAGAAGAATAATAAATTCATAGACAGGAGGGGAAAGATATTATTCATCGATGCCAGGAAGATGGGTACCATGATAGACAGGAGGCACAGGATCCTTACCGAAGAAGATATTAAGAAGATATCCTCAACATACCACGCATGGAGAGGTGAAATTGGCGAGTATAATGATATTCCGGGATTCTGCAAATCCTCTGACATTGAAGAAGTCAGAAAGAACAACTATGTTCTCACACCGGGCAGGTATGTTGGCACAGAGGAGCAGGAAGAGGACGATGAGGAATTTGAAGAGAAGATGCAGAAACTCATATCAGAACTGAAGCAGCAGATGGAAGAAAGTGCAAGGCTGGATGAGGAAATAAAGAAGAATCTGGAGAGGATTGGGTTTGGGTTCTGAAAAAGTGGATTCATCTGATTCCTTAGAATTAAATCAAGTTCCAGATGTGTGGGAAAAGAAGACTTTAGGGGAGTTGATAACCTTCCAAAGAGGATATGATCTACCAATTAGGAATATCATTCAAGGAGAATGGCCGGTTGTTACTTCACAAGGAATTGTAGGCTTTCATATAAGTTATAGAGCAAACGGTCCAGGAATCGTGTTGGGAAGAAGTGGGACACTGGGTGAGCCTAAATTTATAAATTTTAAACATTATTGGCCACATAATACAACTCTGTTTAGCAAAGAGTTTCACAACTGTGATCCGAAGTTTGCTTTTTACATTCTTAAGTCACTAACTTTAAAAACTTACAACTCCGGAAGTGCGGTTCCATCATTAAATAGAAATTATATACATCTTATTTCTTTGGCTGTACCTCAAAACCTTAAGGAGCAGAAAGCCATAGCCAAAATTCTATCCGACCTTGATTCAAAGATCGAACTCAATCAGAAGATGAACAAAACCCTCGAAGCTATTGCACAGGCAATATTCAAGCACTGGTTCATTGACTTTGAATTCCCTAACGAAGAGGGGAAACCATACAAATCAAGTGGAGGGGTGATGGTTGATTCTGATTGGGGAGAGATACCTAAAGGGTGGGAAGTAACTAATCTTGGATATCATATAAAATTTAAAAAAGGGAAAAAACCTGTTGAAATAAATTCTAATGAAGACCCAAACTTGATTCCAATTATTTCTATGGAGATGCTAGAAGGAGGGCACCCCAATTTAGGAAATCCTTTAGGCATGAACATAGCAAGCAAGTATGATCCAGTAATGGTAATGGATGGCGCAAGTTCGGGAAGAGTCGAAATTGGATTCGAAGGAATTGTAGGCTCAACATTTGCTTCCGTAACCTCAAATAGTGATAGAGTATCAAACTTTTATTTATATCACACATTAAAGGTCATTGAGCATGAAATAAGAAATAATCCAACTGGAACTTCTATCCCACATACAGACAAAAGTAAAATTAGCAAAATGAAGACATTAATTCCAGATAGAAGAGTTCTTCATCTTTTTGACGAATTTATCAGAGTCAGCATAGATACAATCGTCAAGAACAGAAAAGTAATTATAATTTTAGCTGAAATCAAGAACTTGGAGCTCCCTAGACTTATGACAGGCAAGATAAGAGTACCTCTGGAGGAATAAATGTCAAAGTGGATGACAGAATCTGATGTGGAGGAATTGTTCTTTAACATTCTCTCAAATATAGGTTATTCCATTAAATTCGGACCTAACATATCTCAAGGAGGAAAAGAGCAGGAGAGGGAATACTCTGATCCAGTTCTCACTGACAGGCTGAAAGAAAGGCTTCAGATGATCAATCCTGAAATCCCAAATGAGGCAATAGATGAAGCCATAAGAATAATAAGAAGGAATAACAGCCAGGATCTGATCTCAAACAACCATGATTTTCACAATCTTATTGTCAATGGGATTGATGTTCAGTACAAAAAAAGGAACGGATCAATCAAGCATGACAAAGTCTTCATATTTGATTTCAACCACCCTGAGAACAACGAGTTCCTTGCAGTCAACCAGTTCACCATTATAGAGAACAAGCATGAAAGGAGGCCTGATATTGTTCTTTTTGTGAATGGCATTCCCATAGTTATTATAGAACTCAAGAACCCCGAGGACGAGAATGCCACAATATGGTCTGCTTACAGGCAGATCCAGACATATCTCAGCGAAATACCTTCAATGTTCAGGTTCAATGAACTATGCATAGTAAGTGATGGCATTGATTCACGTTACGGAGCAATAACATCACCAAGGGAAAGATACTCGGAATGGAAAACAGTGGATTATGAGAGACCGAAGGATCTGACGCAGTTTGAAACCCTCATAAAGGGTCTTCTTACTCCAAGTGTACTTCTGGATGTTGTCAGGAATTTTATCGTATACGAAATGGACAGATCAAACGGTGCTTTGAAGATATCAAAGAAGGTTGCTGCGTACCAGCAGTACAATGCAGCAAATAAAGCACTATTATCTACGGTAAAAGCAATAGATTCCGATCACAAGGCAGGAATAGTATGGCACACGCAGGGATCAGGAAAGAGTCTCACAATGGTCTTCTACACCGGTAAGCTTGTGCTGGAGCGGAAGATGGAGAATCCGACCGTTATTGTCCTCACTGATAGAAATGATCTGGATGATCAGCTCTTTGGCACATTTGCAAGATGCCAGGAGCTTCTGAGGCAGGAACCTAAGCAGGCAGATTCAAGGGAATCTCTGAAGTCTCTGATCAATGTTGCATCCGGCGGCATAGTATTCACAACAATTCAGAAGTTCCTTCCTGAAGAGGGGAATGATTTTCCTCTGTTATCGGAAAGGAAGAATATTGTCATTATAGCGGATGAAGCACACAGAAGCCAGTATGGGTTCAGAGCTGACATATCCAGAGGGGATGCTGATATAAGATACGGATATGCCAAGTACCTGAGAGACGCAGTGCCAAATGCAACGTTCATAGGATTCACCGGAACACCAATAGAGAAAGAAGATCGTTCAACCCAACAGGTGTTCGGTAAATATGTCGATGTATATGACGTCCAACAAGCAGTAGAGGATGGATCCACAGTTAGAATATATTATGAGAGCAGGCTTGCAAAGATAGATCTTAAGCCGGAGGAGAGGCCGCACATAGATCAGGAGTTTGAAGAAGTAACAGAAGGGGAGGAAATATCCGCAAAGGAAAAACTCAAGAGCAAGTGGGCAAGGGTTGAGGCTGTTGTTGGAAGCGAGAACAGAATAAAAACAATAGCCAGAGATATGGTGGAACACTGGGAATCACGATCATCTGTGCTTGAGGGCAAAGCCATGATCGTAACCATGAGCAGGAGGATTGCCATAGAGCTTCACAATGAAATAGTGAAGCTGCGACCTCAGTGGTATGATCCAGATGATGATAAGGGAAAGATAAAGGTCATAATGACCGGTTCCGCTGCAGATGGTCCTGAATGGCAGGAACATATCCGCAATAAACAGAGGAGACAACATCTGGCTGAGAAGATGAAGGATCCAAAAGATCCTCTTACTATCGTTATTGTGAGGGATATGTGGCTCACCGGCTTTGATGCGCCAAGCCTTAACACCATGTATATTGATAAGCCGATGCAGGGCCACACATTGATGCAGACCATAGCAAGGGTGAACAGGGTATTCATGGACAAGCCCGGAGGTCTGGTTGTTGATTACCTTGGACTTGCATTCGAACTCAAGAAGGCATTATCCGAATATACAGAAGGTGATCGAAGGGAAACTGGCATACCCATGGAACAGGCCATAGCCATCATGGAGGAGAAATACGACATCGTAACAGCGATGTTCAATGGCTTTGAATACAGATCATTTTTCTCAGATGACACAAAGCTGCGCCTATCAATAATAGAGAAGGCAATGGATCATATTCTGTCGCAGGATGATGGTAAGGAGAGATATATCAGAAATGTCACAGAGCTGACAAAGGCATTTGCTCTTGTTATACCTGAACCCTCTGCCCTCAGAATCAGGGATGATGTTGGATTCTTCCAAGCTGTTAGATCAGCACTCATAAAGAACACCGAATCAAGAAGGGTGGATTCAGGTGAATCTGAAACAGCGATAAAGCAAATACTATCAAAAGCACTTGTATCGGATCGTGTGATCGATATCTTCGCAGCGGCAGGCCTGAATAAGCCTGATATATCTATACTGTCAGATGAGTTCCTTGCGGAAGTGAAGGACATGCCGCAAAGGAATCTTGCATTTGAGATGCTGAAGAGACTCCTTAATGATCAGATCAGGATAAGACTAAAGAGGAATATTGTTCAGCAGAAATCGTTCCTTGATCTGTTGGAAAAGGCCATCAAGGCATATACAAGCAAGAGTATTGAGACAGCCGAGATTATACAGGAACTCATAGACCTAGCAAAGAAGATCAGGGAGGAGCAGAACAGGGGAAAGAATCTTGGATTAAATGAGGATGAGGTAGCATTCTATGACGCTCTGGCAGATAATGAGAGTGCAAAAGAGGTTCTTGGTGATGAAGCACTTAGAAAAATCGCTAAAGAACTAGTGGTTACGGTAAAGAAGAACATAACCATAGACTGGTCCGTCCGTGAGAATGTCCAGGCGAAACTCAGGCTCATAGTGAAGAAGATCCTTAAAAAATATGGATATCCGCCTGACAAGCAGGAGAAAGCCACAATCATCGTACTGGAGCAGGCGAAATTACTTGGGTATGAGTGGGCCAGTTAGATGCATATGTATAATCCCCTTAGAAGAAGTTAGTGAGGTAAAATATGAATAGTAATTACAAACAGTTACTCGAAAACAAGGAAAATCTGAGGAAGTCTTTCGAGTGGGTGACAGATGAACAATTTGATTACATAAAACAAAACTTTTACGATCTTGAATGTGATCTAAATGCGTTCATCAGTTATTCAAGCAAAGATAAGAAAATTGCTGGCGTTGTTAAAGATGCTCTTTCAAATCTAGGTATAAATTCATTTTTGGCGCATGAAGATATAACTCCTAGCCAGGAGTGGCAGGTAGAAATTGTCAATAAGCTTAATACCTGTAATATTTTTGTTCCTATTGTAACTGAAAACTTCAGGGAATCCGATTGGACAGCTCAAGAATCAGGGGCTGCGTTTATCAAGGGTATGGATATTGTTCCAATATCAGCGTATTTTCCTGGTGAATCTTTTACTCAACCTTATGGGTTCATCTCAAAGTATCAAGCGTTGAAATGGAGGATTGATCCTAACATTGTAAAGATCTACCCTAGGCGAATCTTGTCAGATATCCAAAATATGTTGGCAAAGACATTGAAGTCAAAAGCTAATATTATCGAAAGAGTGAGAAATTGCTTCGTCAACTCTTTAGTCAATAGTTCCTCATTTGCGGATGCAAATAGTAAATCAGAATCAATTGATCACCTCGTACCCTTAGGTAAAAAAAGATTAACAATTCTAGTGTTTGGTTATGCCTTCAATGATCAAATTAGAGGATCAATAAAAGGTTCATCAAAGATAGAAAGATTAATTGATGAAAACAGGGATGAATTAGATGAAATAGCAATGTCAATTTTTGAAAGACTTCGTCTATAACATTCAAAATAGTTCAACCAGTTTTCTTTCTCACATTCACGGTATTTACCTGCTGAATAAGATTATTGAGCAACTCTTTAGGCACATCCAGAATAGCCTGTATATTCGGAATCGTATGGATGTTATAAAACCATCCTGATTCTCTGGAAAATTCTCCCGCATTCGCCAGTTGCTCCTGTGCCTCTTCAATCTTACTGACAGATTTGTTAAGTGACTTTAGTGGATTATGCAATCTGAAAGCATCCATTGCTGTTTCTCCCTCTGCCATCTCCTTTTCCATTTTTTCTTTAATCTCTTTCCTCTTCGCGTCAAGCATTTCTTCTGAAAGCAGATCAATATTCTCAATAAGATTCAGATCAGATTTTATGCCCTTCTGAAGTAATTTTAAGAGATTGATCTGGTGAATATCGAGCCTCATGCTACCTATACTTTCTATTGGTAATTTATCATGCGCTTCAGTTATATTCATAATAAAATCATCCACAGATTTATAAAATGATTTTATTCTTTTTAGAGATTCTTCCTCTCTAAGATTGGCAATTTGTTTTTGTATGTTATCCAATTCCTCTTTTCCATTTGAAATCTTTGATTCAAAGGTATCGTATTCTTTGGTAGTATCCTGAAGTGTTTTTTTCAGATCATTTACACTCTCTTGCAGATCAAATCGCTCTTTCTTTAACGAATCTATATCTTCCTTTACTTCTGATATTTTAAATATTTCTTTTAGATTTTCTGCAACCATTTCAAGATATATCGGGTTTGACGGGTCACATAACTCTTTAATGAAATCCCTGTTGCTTTTATATTTGTTGAAAAGAAACTTTGAGGCTGTAGGATTCTTCTTAAGATATGCGTAAAGTTCATCATTTGTTACAGTGTTAGTAAATAAAAAAGATGGTGTTTCTTCTTTTGGATTTATAATGTTATTTGACATACCCTCGCTCTCAGTCTTTTCTAAACTTACTTTATATGTGTTTATGGCTGAGTGAATGATTATATTCTTTTTTATTCTCCAATTAATTGAAAGATTATTTATAAATTCGATATCGTCTTTAGTATATTTCACCCCAAGTTGTTCATTAAATTTTTCATGGTCAGACGATATTATAAATTTATTATTAGAAAACATTTATTCTCTAAAAGATAAGATAAATGAGTTAAATAAAGTTTCTATATTTATATCATATTTATATCCCCAATATATCCACCTTTGATATATTCTAAAATCCTTGAATTAAAAGAAACTAAATGCCTTTGAAATTAAAATA
>JAKBGP010000040.1 GCA_021833045.1 Thermoplasmata archaeon | reverse complement strand
TTAATCCTGCAAGTGTGAAAATACTGTAATCTTCGCCTTCTTTAACCCAGTATAAGGGGTGTTTAATGTAATTCGATTTGACCCAATTCCAGCCGTCGGATAGCCATAACTCAGGTTTATGATAACCGTCATCCATTATAAAATCAAGGAATTCTTCGTTTGTAACTAACCTTGATGAAATATTGAATGCATTTATCCATTCTCTGTGAGAAGGTGTTTCGTTATCAAAACAAAAACCAATCCCATCGAAACCAACATTAAAGAGACCCTCGTCATATGAGTACCATTTTTGTTTAACCTTCTTTTTAGAATCATCTTTCTTTAGATCATTTCTGTATGCATGATAATCCGGGTGATTGAAAAACGCCATTTTAATGTCCATAAGCATGAGCTCCTGGTGCTGTTCTTCATGGTTTATCCCAAGCTCAATGAGATCCAAAACCTTAGAACCAGCCTTATCTTTTTCCAATAGATTTTCAATTGCACTGTCTATATATTTCCTATATTTCAGGGCTTCTGAAACTGTTGGCCTTGAGATAGTACCTCTCATATCCTTTGGAAAATACCTTCCAATTCCTTCATAATAAGAATTAAAAAGATAGTCATATGAAGTGTTGAATGTTTCGTGATTTGTTATGAATTTTGAAGCTATGAATTTCTCAAAAAACCATGTTGTGTGCGCTAGATGCCATTTTACAGGGCTGCAGTCAGGGTTGGCCTGTATCACCATGTCCTCAATATTAAGCGGATCAGCTATTTCCAAGGTCCTTGCCCTTGCCCTCAAATATTGATTGAGAATTTCACTCGAATCATTGAATTTGATGCTGGCAGTCTTCATGACAATTTCTCCATTAGCTCATCGGTTTTAATTTTTGTGCAATAATAGGAATTCCACCTAATATAATCATCTATTCATTAAACGCAATTAATTGAAAACTGTCAGAAAATGCAAGTACTGTTAAATTTACCTCGTTAAATTTCAGATCAAGTGAAAAGGGGTGACTAATAATAAGAATTTGAATTCAAGTCTCGACCTTGGATTTCATTGAGGCTTTCACGACTAGGCTTTCAATCTGCCTTTTGGCATTCTGAGCATCTTCAAGGTTTAGATACTTAAGCTGGCGACCCAAAATTCTCAAGCTTTTTACAGGTGATTTAATTTTTAATTTCTTCTTTTTCATTTCGTCATTCTCCGGCTCAGCCGCTATTGCTTCGTCGATATCTGGTATTGATTTCTCTTGCATTTTCCTGGGATTACGGTCAAATAATTTTGTTTGAATAATAACATTTGCCAGACCGAATTTTGTTAAGCCTTTTTGTGAAATGATGACACCTGAGATCTCGCTTATTGGTGTTACGTAATCAACCAGCTTGCCGTTTCTAAACACAAAAACGACTATACTGTTTTGAGTGATTAAATACCTGACTGCAAAATATCCCCAGAGATCCTTTTTAAGTTTAAGATATGTAAGTGGTACTGTTGCGAGATAAAAGACCAATATTATTACTGTAGCAATAATGAATGGACCATATAGACCAGAAAATCCACCGTTTAAGAGAGGAAGGATTACGGAAATAGGAGTTGAAATAGCAACTGCCGCCATACTTTGTTTCATCAAGTGCTTGTATATTACAGGATTAGGCCTGTATTCCGCAATTATTAGATTGCTTTTCTTTGTGATCTGGTAGGAAGGGTTTGACTGTATTTCTGTTTCTATGTTGATTCTTTTATTCTTATGAGACCTAATAGCACCTGGCAGGATGAAGCCGCAATTTGAGCACACAGAACTGCTTGCTTCATTTTCAGCTCCGCAGTTCGTGCAAATCTTGTACTTCATATAATGAGTAATCGATTTAAAATAATTGAACGTTTTTATTAAGAAGATTAATTCTGCGAGGCGTCTCTGCTGGCGGTAAAAGATTATCTTTGATTTTATTTGAGCAAAAACGAATATCACTTTAGATTGCAATTTCGTCATGAAGGCAAATGGATGCAGTGAGGAAAATTTATATCAGTGATATATTAAAGCGATAGAATAAACATTGCTGGTATTTCCACCTGATTCTTTCCAAAGCATTCATTGATAAAGACCAAGTGAAATATAATATAGCGTCTCTTCATCCAGCGTTGTAAACAATGGCCAGGTTGCCAATTTTTTTCTATAGATATTTAAGTTCTAGGTTTTTGAGCAGTATTGTTTCCAACGCATTTGCAGTGTACTTTCTGTGGGAAATTGTTGTTACATTCAAGTCAGTATTTCTTGCCGGCTTAATTCCCACAATTTCACTGGCATCAGATCTGATTTTAGTTATACCTATCGGACATTTGATAGACAGGTTTAACAGCACAAAACTCGGGATGTTATCGTCTCTGGTTTTAATCCTGGGTGTCACATTCCTATTGACTGGGGATTCAATCTTTTTAATCTACACTGCGACCGTATTTATTACACTTGGTGTTACAATGAAGGGAGATGCAATATCTGCAACCACAAAGAAGAATCTTGACACAGAGCAATTTATGTCCGCAAACCAAAGCCTTCAGGGCGCTGGGTATGCTTCTGCGCTGACAGGTGCTTTATTTGGGGGATTTTCTATTATATATCTAACGAGATACTTTGTGTTTATAATTTTTATAATGGCAATTGCATCTTTTCTTCTATCCTTTCCTATCAAGGAGGCTAAAAATACCGAAGATCAGGTTAAGCTAAGATCTCAATTATCTTCTTCGCTTGGGTTTCTTAAGAAAATCACTGGTTTCTTGGCAGTTGGTTTTGTGCTTAACGGCCTGATTGAAAGCCTTGATGTGTACTCATCGGGTCTCTTTCATCTTGTTCTTAAGGTTAGCCCGGTCTATTACACTTTATTTGTTGCATTTCTCTCGATTGGAGGTATAATTGGCTCGTTCGCATCTGGTCTATTACAACGGTTCGTTAACACTGCCCACCGGATATCGCTCCTCATCATACTGTTTTCTCCAGCTATACTGTTCATTGCACTCGTAAAAAGCGCAATAGGTGATATTACAGATTCATTCCTGATTGGATTTCTGCTTCCGGTTATAAATATCCCGCTCTCAGTTAATCTTATGAAGGTCATACCTAGAAATATCTATGGAAAGGTGATGGCTTTTCTGAGGGTATTTCTAGGGGGAGCTACGCCAGCGTTGGCTGCAGTTTTTTCTTTTCTTGCATTATTTTTTAGCGTAAATTCAATCTTTTTATACGTGGGAATTATTTTGTTCCCAGTCTGTGCACTTTCCTTCAAGGCCCTCCCTAAATTCTTTGCAATGGCGAATAACGTAAAACAGAATTCTGAAAGTTCACTTTAATCATGATACTTCAACGTATGATATGGCAAGGATTACATTTATCAAATCCTATTGTAGATATGACATGATTACTGAAGACAGGAAATCGACGAAATCATCTGAATCGTTCATCAACTTTACTCTCGCGTATTTTACCCCCTTTTCATAGAGAAATTTTGAAAAATCAAGATCCAGGTCATATAATACCTCAAGATGCTCGTAACAAAAACCTATAGGGGCTACAAGGGCAGATTTTATCCCTGTTTCCTCGGTTACAACTTTCTGAATCGCCGGTTCCAGCCACGAACTTCCATATTTACTTCTACTCTGGAATCCAGTTATGGTCTTAATTGACGGGAACGAGTTTGCAATTTTTCTGCTGAATTCATAAAAGGCATCTCTGTATACTGTCTCAGGGCTTCTCCCGGTCGGCAGGCTGTGTGCAGTAAGAATAAGCCGATCATATTCCCCCTTTTGCAGTATTTCTCTGATCAGTGAAACCCATATATTGAGATATCCATCATACTGATAAATTCCGTTTATTGTATGCCTTCTTCCTTCATATTCATTTTTTTCAAGCTCTGCTGAAAATGGCATGGAGTATGAGTTGTATACACCGTCAGAAGGGAATGGGAATAACGGTAGTTCCACTACATCAGAATAACGTTCTTCCGCTATTCTATCGGCGATAATCTCCAGTTTCGGGTGCCAGTGCTTGAATGCAAGGAATGTGTCAACTCCGCTTTCAGATAGTTTATCAGTAAGTTTCTTTGTCAGAGATTCCAGAATATGGTTCGAGGGTGATTTGTTACCAAAAAGCGTGTACTTTTTTAGGTTATCGGCCCTTGCATCTGGAGGAACCGGCATTTTCCCAAATATATCCTGCAGATAGGCATCGATATCATTTATGTTTTCTGGACTGCCGTAGGCCATTATAACTGCAGCTTTCTTATTTTTCATAATTATGCACCATTTTCACAATTTCTTTCAAGCATTCAACGTTTGAATTTGGAAGAACCCCATGACCAAGGTTAAAGACATATCTGTCTATCACTTGTGCATCGTTTAGTATTCTTCTTGTTTCCGATATTGCAATCTCCGGTTTTAAGGTCGTGTATACGGGATCAAGATTTCCCTGCGTTCCCTTTTCGAATTTGCATGTCGCATGGATATCTGATAAAAGCGATTTTGAATCCATGGAAAGAAAATCAAAATCAGTCTTTGAAAGCATATTAGCGTATGATCCCGTCTTGGTTGAAAAATAAACGTTGAAAGCATATTTTGAAATTTCAGAGGAAAGTGGCTGAAGATATTTGTTAATATAAGATTCAAATAAACCGAAGGGAAGAGATCCAGACCAGCTATCAAAGATCTGAATGGCATCCACACCAGCCTTTATCTGTCTTTTACATAGGATTAGAATCATCTCAAGAATCTGTTCCATAAGTTGTCCGAAAAGCTTTTCCTCGTTAATCATGAAACGAATTGTCTTTTCAAGGTCTCTGTCGGATGATCCTGCTATAATGTAAGAAGCAAGAGTAATAGGCCCACCAACAAAACCATAAAGGAAAGTGTCAGGGTGCATTGCCTTGAATAATTTTATACCTGGTTCTAGCGCATACCTGTCCTGATCTGGATCGTAATTATGTCCAATCTTTGAGCTTGTTTTTGGCGTTATAACGGGCCCAATTTTTTCCGAAAAATCCAAGTTGAAACCCATTGCCTCGAATGGAAGAGTAATATCGTAAAAAATTATTGAAGCATCCACTCCGATATCCTCCACGGGAGAATATGATACTTGAGAAATTAGTTCAGGATCGGAGCAAATTTCTTTTATCGACTTTGAAGCCCTTACCTTCATGTATGAAGGGAGGTACCTTCCTGCCTGTCGCATAAACCAGACTGGAATATTATCAGATAAACCACTTAAAGCGGATTTATACTCGCTAATGTGCATATATTTCACGGCGTAATTCTTCTCATTGTTCTTGGATACGGGATTGCATCACGGATGCTTTCAAGACCACATATCCACCAAACAAGTCTGTCCATTCCCAGTCCGAAGCCAGAATGCGGAACACTTCCGTACTTTCGTAAGTCGACGTACCATGAATATGCAGATGGATCTAAATTCATTGCTTTCATCCTTTCCTGCAGAACTGACAGCTCCCAAATTCTTTCTCCGCCACCGATTATTTCTCCGCACCCTTCTGGTGCAAGTAAATCATGGCATAGGATCTCTGAAGGATTATCTGGGTCTGGACGGTGATAGAATGCCTTCAATTCGATGGGATAATGTGTCACGAAAACCGGTTTGTCAAAGTGTTTAGTGATTTCCCTTTCCTCATCTGCACCAAGGTCATCCATATATTTCAGATTCATTCCCCATTCCTGAGCCTTCTTTATCAGATCTTTGTATTTTATTCTTGGAAAAGGAGATTTGACTAGTTTAAGCGGTGCGGTGTCTCTTTTTAGAATTTCAAACTCTTTCTCATTTTCAGAAAGGCATCTTTGGACGATATAATCAATCATTTTTTCCTCGATAGACATCATTTCTTCATTTCCTATCCAGGCAACTTCGCCTTCTGCATGCCAATATTCTGTCAGATGCCGCCTTGTCCTCGACTTTTCCGCGCGAAAACTTGGTGCTATAGTAAATACTTTCTCCAGACTGAAAATCATGGTCTCAAGGTAGAATTGGGAGCTCTGTGTGAGGTATGCCTCCTGATCAAAGAATGGTACCTTGAAAAGTGTGGATCCACCTTCTGTGGCAGTAGAAACCATCATTGGACCCTGAACCTCATAAAACCCTTCGTTGTAAAAGAAATCTGAAAAAGCATGAAATATATTGGATCTTATCTTGAGCATGGCAGTAAATTCCTGGCTTCTTACCCATAAATGCCGGATATCTAAAAGAAACTCTTCTGATTTATCCTTGGTTATCGGAAATGACTCGTTTCTCTGATATATCTTCGCATCAGTGACCTTTATTTCATAACCTGAAATGCTCCTCTCGTCCTTATACACTGTACCGGCTAATTCAAGGCTGCTTTCAATCGTCAGGTTTTTCAATTTATCGTAGATTTCACCATTAAGTTCATCCTGTTTCGCAGTGCACTGGACTATGCCTGTTGAGTCCCTCATCACAATAAATGTAATTTTCCCACTTGACCTTGTTCTATAGACCCACCCATGTATTTTTACAGTCTGGTTTAAAAGATTCCCGGACAGAATTTCCGCAATTGAGTTCATTCAGATGGGGATATTAAAAGACGGAAATAAGTTTTAACACTGTTTTCTTATTTTTTTAAAAATTTTTCCCTGAAAAAAGAGGCCACAGTATAATCAGTAACTTTAAATTTCAATTCTACTGGATATACGAATATATCCGACAGTTCAGAATCAATCATAGTTGCAAGTTCCGTTTTCCTTAACTCATACAACCCTCTAACATACATAACCTCAGCTACCCTTTTGCTTCCCATCTGGTATTTAACCTGCGAACTTGCAATCTGAATTATAGAATGAAGAAATGGTTTGTACCTTTTATCACTGAATCTCCAGACAGTTTCGAGCCTGGTATGTATCTCCCAGAATCTTTCCTGGGCAGACAGGATTTCTGATTCTAATAGCGACAGTTCGATTTGTTTTATCGTGGGATCGGGCAAATGAATTTCTTCAACTAATTGTCGTACATCTATCAGGAAAAAATGCGATCTGATCTTTGATAAAACCTTTGAGAAATTACCAGTACCGACATCTATCTCAGTAGACTTGGTTTTCTTCCTGATTATTAAATGTGAGCAATTGAGGTCGACGAAGATTTCTTTTGAGACATCGAGGCTTTTTACCTCAAAAATGAACCTATCTTCCATGATTTATCATCAAGAAAGTGTTGAGACCAATATAAACTCTCAAAAGTAATTCTACTGAGAGAACCTTAACGAAGCAGGTTAAATTTAAGAGTATGTTGCTATTTCGCAGTTTGCAGATCAGGATAGGTGGCAGAGCGGTCATGCGTGGGACTGCAGATCCCATATAATAGGGTTCAACTCCCTACCTATCCTCTTTTTAATATAAAAATCAGTTAATACAGTTATTCGGGTGTAATTTCCAAGTTCTGGTACGTCGGTATTCAATATATAGGGATAAAAAGATTAATATGCACATTCATGTTTTTCTCTCAGCTAGTTTTGAAAGATAGACCTCTTGATCAACAGCAAACACAAGTGAAAAGTATAGGGGAGTGCCGATGATCAGTTGCAATAGTTCCTCAAAAACGCAAACCGAGTTCATGAAAAATAAGGAATGGAATGATTCATTCATCCAATATTATCTTAGTGAAAGAAAATTCGATTGGAAAGATGTGGAACTTGCAATTTCAACTTTGACTAATGATATTTCCCTTAGGACAAAATTAGAAGAAATCGCTAAGAAGCAGCTTGAAGGCGATAGAGGTTCCATAGGTACGTTAGGCGAAGCGCATTTAAGTTATATGCTTGAAAAGAAGAGAAATATCATTTTAACAAAGGCAGGGTGGAAGGATTCACCATTTGACGTTGTAAAAGGCACAGACTTAGTTGGAGTATGTCTTCAAGATCTACTGATAGTCTTAGTTCAAGTTAAGACTAGACCGAAGGACTCGGCAAGACCGTTTACAATTCGTGACCTTAAGGATGATATTTCATTGAAGAAATTGGAGCCAAGCTTTCTGAAAAGATTCGGGTCTTCATCCTATGCCACTGTTGTATCCACCTTTGAGAGGTTGAACAGATTACACAGATCTCCTCCAAGCAATGGAGTTTCTAAGATTAGAGATGATGTTTATATGAGACTGGGTGTCATTCTGACGGGAAATGCTGAATTCTGGGGAAACATTGATGATGCAGACCCCGGTGATTCCAGTTCGACGAGACCGTGTCAGCTGATTCTATATGTAATTGAAGATTTATCTTCAAAATTAGGGCAGATCACTGCGTTTGAAATTCGTATAAATGATCTAGTTGCGGAGAAACGAATTGTTTGAAAGAATAAAGTCTCTTATGGAAAGGCTTCAGAACTCTTACGAAAGCAAGAATGTGGAAGAGACCATAAGACTTCATTCTATGGCGATTAAGGAAGGATTGAATCTTATTGTTGAATCCGATTCGGAGTTCAAAGAGAGCGATGCACTCACTTCAGTTTGGTCCGATATAGGAACGGAGGGAGCCGCCGCACTTTTGAAATCGGTTGAATTAGCAGAAAGATATGACTCTGAAGGGAAAGTTGTGCCAATGATTGACCGTGTTTTTTTACTCAATCTTGCTGCAATTGAAAATTATCGATGTGGCAGACACGGGATAGCTGCTGCAGTCATTAGAAGGGGGGATACAAAAGTGCCAGAAACCTATTCCAAATCCCCCACTGGCAGGATTGTTAGTTTGCTTCGCTCATTTTGCACTGGAAATCTCCAAGAAACTTGGGATACATGTGAGACTCTGAAGAGAGAAGTCACAGATCAGCTATCAAATTTAGGTGCTAATGACTCCGTTACCGATTCAGTTACAGTTCAACTGCTTCTGTCATTATCAAGCGTGGTAGAATTGCTACTTACATTACGGAGACATTTAGAAACTGGAGATCAAGTTCCAATTATTAAGGAAAAGTGGTTGAGCAACATAGTTAAGTTCAGCCAAAACTCAGGGGATGGAGAATATCAGCTGTTTGCAGAGTCGTTTGTTAGAGCATTCAGGAGTTTGGAGAAACTATCAATATGGAATATCCGGGGAATCTATCTGGGTGAAAATAACGTTGACAGCACTTTCATGTCTTGGGCAAGACACAGAGTGGAATCCGGCATGCCTTTCCTCTTTCCCAGTCAGTACGAAGCATTGATTTCCCACAAGTCTCTGTTACATAATCAGGAACTAATTACAATGCCAACAGGCGGAGGAAAAACTCTAGTTTCTGAAGTTTTCATCGTATTGTCACAGATAAAGTCACCAGAAGAGAAGTGTTTATATATAGTTCCAACCCGTGCGTTAGCTGCAGAAAAAAGAGATGACCTTACCAAGGCATTGTCATGGGCTAATTCTCCATTCTCTGTTTGTCAAATGACAGGAGATATAGCTTTTGATGTGAAAGATGCTTTAGCTAAGAATAATGTAATAGTTCTAACACCCGAGAAATTCGACATCTTAATGAGAAATCAATTTTACGGAAATAGAATCTGCGCACTGGTGGTAGACGAGTTCCACACTATCAAGAGCTCTTATCGTGGAATAAAGTTGCAACTTTCTATTAAGAGGTTTCAAAAGAATTTTCGTGCATCTGTCTTGTATATAAGCGCTATTCTGAGAAACTCTGACTTATTATCATTGAGCAAATGGGTCAATTCCCCCGATCCGTTTTCTACAGAGTGGAGACCTACCCCGTCCAGAATAGGAGTGGTTTCAGTTAACGATAGACCCACTTCAATTGTGTCTTTCAACGATGGAACTTTTAAGGAGATTCCAGATTTGGATGGAATTAGAGTCGATGCGGGCAACAAAGTAGGTATAAAAATAGTGAAGACATTCTTGGAGACAGAACATGATCAAGTTCTGCATTTCAATCTAACATGGAGAACTTACAAGAGAGGAGAGAACCGGCTGATCGAACTAGCTAATGATTATATGAAAGAGTTCAAAGGTGAAATCACCTTCGAACCCAGAAAACTGAAAGAGATCAGTGCGAAATTTAGCAGACTGGTTGGAGCAAACGATCCATTGGCTTTAGCATTTCGAAAAGGGATTGCTGTTCACTGGGGTGAATTGCCCCACATAGCCAGAAACCTCGAGGAAAACGCCATCAAAGAAAAAGCGATTGGTCTAATACTGTCGACTTCCACATTAGCCGAAGGGGTGAATTTACCGATAAAGACCATATATCTTCCAAAGTTATCTACTAGAAAGGGACCTTTAGAAAAAGGGCTTTTTTTAAACATTATAGGCAGAGCTGGAAGACCATATTTTCACCCAGAAGGCCAGGTTGTGATAGCATATAATGAAGCGGGGAGGATTGTTGATCGAACACCAAAGGCGAAGGCAGTGGAATACGCTAACACAAGCAGTGAAGACGTAGAACACATTACCACTTCGATTGTGGACACAGGGCGAGCAGTGGAAGAAATGATAAAAATACATGGAATATGGAGTAAAGGCGGGTTGGAGCCAACTTTGGATTGGGAGATGAAAGTTAATGATTTTCAAAAGCGAGTGTTCCAGAGAGCATTGGCCGAAGTAGAAGCTTTGTCCTCGAGTTTGTTGGCATGTGTCATAGAGGGACTAATTTCCGATGTTAACTATGAATCGATTGAGGATTTAGTATTTCTTGGCCCGGAGTCGGACGATCAGAGACAACTCGTAAAGAAACTAATAGAACTGGTGCAGAAGAGACTTTATCACTTTGAGATTTTACACAACGTAGGAAATTCTGTTAATGTTACACCTTGGGGAAAAGTTGTTTATATGACTGGTCTTGGTCCAGTTTCTTGCCAGAAATTGAGAGTATTTGCCATTGAATTACTATCTAAACAAATTGGGAAGAAGATCATAGGACGAGACATTACCAAAGGGAGGACTGAATCTAACTTATTTGCGAAAGAACTACTGAAAGCCATCCACCTTCCACTGGAAAAATATGTGTTTGGCTACGGAGAGTTTAGGCCGATTGACGAAGAGCTCCTGCTTCATTGGATCGCTGGATTGCCACTCGAGGAAATATCAAAATATGATTCAGAACTTGAAGGTAACTTCCTGAAAACCTTCATGAAACTTGAAGGAGTACTTTCTGGCTATGCCTCGTGGGTTCTCGATTCTATACATTTGATTTCTAAATTGGAGAGGGTGGAACCTTCTATCACCAGGAATATCCACGCAATGGCTGTGTACACTCTTTATGGTCACTTCGATCGTTATGTCATAAAGTTGCTGGAAAAAGACGTTAACAAAACATTGTTGCGAGATGATATAATTACATTGAGGGAGAGTTTACCCACACTCAAGGATCTATTTGAGAACAAATATGATGCAGAAATCCTAAGCGACATTCTTACAAGAGCCAAGAGGAGGACTAGAATGGAAGAGAGATATGTCGCAGACTCACTTGTGAAGCTCGCATCCTAAAACAGTTGTCCTCACAATTGAATTGTAAGAGTAGATGCTCCATTTGGCGTCTGCAATTGATGGACGAATAACACTTTAAGTTCAGTGTGCTAAATGGGCTATATCCACTTAATTAAACAAGTGACTCCCTACCTATCCTTATACTGCTATAAAGCACCAAAAAGAGGCTTAATATGTCTATTCACTTGATCCAACAACGTTCGCGTTGACTGAATTCAGAAAATCTTATCTGATCCTGTTTGCTTTAAACCAATTTCATGAATTTTATGATACTTATTCTCGAATAACTTGTAAATTTTTAGTGAATTTACAATGAACGATTGAAAGTCGTGAAGACGATCATTTGCAAGTTTTTTCATTTCTGACAGTTCAACTTCACTCATTCCGAATTCTTTCGACCCCAATGTCAAATGTGGCTCATAAAGGTCAAGCTCGTAGAATCTTCTGCTATTTTCAGGATTTGGGGAGATCACTTCCACAATTTTCCGGTGCAATTCGTGAATTCTATTGGATTCTACACCTAGATATACAACAGATTTTCCAAAGGATTTTACACCTTTTAATGACAAGTTAAACATTGCGAAGTTACTGCAAATTTTTTTTATAGAATCTATCCAGTATTCATCTTCATTCAAACCAGCCTGGGATTTAACAGTGATGTGGGGCTCCACAAAATCTGCTAAGGCATTATTTGGCCACCTCCTTTGGAATTGCGTTATTATTTCTCCATATTCCTTCGTGGGTGTGATAGCAATAAAATATTCCACGCTAACATGATGCGTGTCGGTGTTTAATATTTTCACCATGATATCGTGACGAATATTCAAAGAACGGCAACAAGCTTTCCCCACGGATTATTCCTGAGTTATTTGTATAAAAACGATTATCAAACTATCATTAGAGAATTGTTCGAGAAAAATCAACGTAAATAACTTTTGTTTTGTGTCAAAATTAAGAATTTCAAAATCTAAAAAATCCTTCTGACGGGTGATCAAATCATTCAATTC
>JAKBGP010000039.1 GCA_021833045.1 Thermoplasmata archaeon | reverse complement strand
TATTTCCATTGGAAATGAAGTTGTTAAGGGAAGAACTGTTGATTCTAATTCAGCAGAAATATCCTCATTTCTCACATCAAACGGGTTCAATGTAGCTTATCACATTGCGTGTAAGGATGAAACAGATGAAATATGCAAATCATTGAAGTTTTTATTAGATGAAGTTGATGTTATTATAACAACTGGCGGACTTGGGCCAACTATGGATGATATTTCTATTGAATCTATCAGTAAATGCCTCAGATTACCATTAGAAATGAATCCTCATGCAATGGATATTTTAAAGACAAAATATCTATCTCTAAAACTAGAATTGACAGAAGAGAGATTAAAAATGGCGAAAATGCCACTGGGTGCAGAAATAATAGAAAATAAAGGCGGTACCGCACCTGGCATGTTTCTCAAATATGATGGAAAAATAATATTTTCTGTTCCAGGCGTGCCGAGGGAGATGAGATCTATGTTACCACAAATCCTTCTAAATATGGGCGTGTCTAAAAAAGCTTACATGAGCAAAGAAATAAGGGTAAATGGGATAATGGAAAGTGCCATTGCTCCACTGATAAAAGAAGTATTTGACGTTATGAACAATGGAATAAATATTAAATCCCATCCAGAATCCTTTGAATTTAATAATCCAGTTCTAATAATTGAATTCTACGGATATGGAGATAGTCAGGACGATATTGAAAATAGAATAAATTCTACATATAAAGAATTCAGTCAGAGAGTTAAAAATAAATTCAGCTTATCCATATGAGGCATGATAAAAATGAGAGAGCTTGAGAAATTCGAAATTAGTGTTCTGAATTTATGCAAGGATGATAAACTGAGGGAAAAATTGAGAAATAAAATGCTTAAGAGTAAGCAACCTACTGACCCATTCCAACTTAAGAAAATTGAGAATAAGATAGAAAAGGCCAATAAGAAAATCTCTTAGTGCTGGCCGGCTGGAAATATTTCCATATCAAAATCATAATAGTCTTTTTCATCGAATCTAAGTATATCTGGATTGATTCCAAGTTTAACTGCAAGATGGTAGGCAAGGAAATAGGTATAAGTTATTGCCTGTATAGGTAATTCAAAGCTATTTCTGACATCAAGTTCTATTTCAAAGTCTCCTGGGCCACCAATGCCTATAGATTTCGCTCCAACATATTTTATTCCTCTGTTTATTTGTTCTACCCTTGATGTATCTTCGCGGTTGCATATGTTAATAAGCAGAGTATCTTTATTTGTAACAGATGTGCAACCGTGGTTATATTCTTCCAGTTCTATGCCTTCACTATGTATGTGTGTTGCCTCCTTTAGTTTTTGAGCAGTTTCCCGTGCGGCTATAAAATTGTTCCCCGCCCCTAGCACAAAAATATTTTTGACCTTTCCGATTTCCTTAACAATCGAGTTCATCTCAATATCTGCCCTCATAAGATTCTTATCTATCATGGAAATAAACCCTTCATAGTCATACTTTGATTTTTCATACTTATTGGCGATTATAAGAGACGCTAAAGAGTTATCAAAAAATGCCTTTGTGTTACATAGAGATTTATCCTTTTCCTGAATAACTATACTCTTGCTGGATATTTGCGCCAGTGAAGAATTTTGATCATGAGTCACACCGACACTGAATTTTTCTGGATATTTTCTTATTGACTGGACAGTTGAATACGTTTTACCGGTATGTGAGAATGCAACAATATTATTTCCAGGCGTTTTGTAATTTTCAAGTTCATATGACTGTATATGATTCCATGGTTTATTTTCATCAGAAATAGACTGAAACCCAAGAACTCCTGCATGATATGATGTTCCGTTTCCTGTTACAGTTACAGAACCGCGTCTGAAATCAATTTCTTCATCAATCACATTTTTTAGAGTAGTTTTTAGAGCTTTTGGAGTCTCCTTGAGCATTTCATACATTAAGTAAGGGTGCTTTGTTCTAACCTCTGGAATATCATCCGTCATATTTCTTTTATTCAATCACAACATAATAAATTTTGGAAAAAAAGTTTTTACGCATTGCTCTTTCTTAAGAAATGTATAGCTTATATGAAAAATTAAAAAAATTTAAAAACCATATAGGGATTTAAATATATGCAAGAGCCGACTAAGATAGAAGGTGATTTTGGAAATATCATTGAATATTTTGTGAGGATGCTTGCAATACAGAAACGAAGAAATTTTCCCCTTCATAACTTTTCCTTTGAATACATTTCCCACACATATGTTAAAAATGCAGATAATAACGAAGAGATCGAAAGTGTTGATTTCCCTGACAAGGAGAATGTAGACCGAGTTACCCGTTTACTCTTTACGGTAAAAGGCGAGAAACTTTCGTTTGATTTTGAAGTGAGATGGACAGAACTAGTTGCAAATTTTAAAGATGGGGAGATAGATTTAGAAAGTTTTACAGAGCTTATAGATCAATCAACTTTCAGATTTTTCTGAAAATTTCATAATTTTTAGCCATATTCTAATAAAAAATTTTATACCGGATAACTATAATATTCCATGGCTCAGGTCAGGCTTAAGGGTAGATTGGATTCCTTTTATAAGTTGAGAAATGTAGTGATTCTGTCATTTATTATTACTTTTTTTCTGACAACCAATATAGGAAAGATATATATTCCAACAGATACTCTTTTAACCTCGAAGATTGCTTCTTTCTATTCCAGTTCGTCGATCCTAACTTTTTATGGGACAATTATGGGTCTTATGATGGCTGCTTACACTGTGATGATCTCAATGATCCCGATCTTTCATCCAGAAAGCCTTAAGCAACCAATATTTGGTCAGATCAACAGATTATTTGTTTTTACCATAATGATAGGTCTTATCTCGATGTTGATGAATTTTGCCAGCTCAGTTGTTGTCTATCATACCTCTTATTATATTATATTCCTAGAGATTTTTCTTTTCATTTCCCTGATCACGGGAATAATCTTTTCTGTTCTCTCTCTTTCTGATATATTTAATATATTGAGGGGAAAAAGGATCGGGAAGGAATCTGAACCTATGAGAGGGACTAGAGGAAGCAGAACTGTTCCCATTAGTGAGATAGATGATTCAAGACATTGAAATTATAAAAATACTCTGGGCATTCATCATATTGGTACTTATAGTATTTCTATCCCTAAGGATATATCTTGTTGTGTGGTGGAAAAGACAAAGTTCCAGTCAGAAGAATATAGCTTTAAAAAAGGTTACCGTTATATTTCCGTGCAAGGGCGTCGATCTTAATTTTGAAAAAAATTTAGATGCAATAAAACATCAAACAGTCGAACAGTATAATATTGTTGCTGTTGTTGATCATTTAGATGATCCTGCGGTTCAGATACTGAAAAAACATGACATGGAAATTCTAGTTTCAGATGGCGGTCACAGCGGGAGTGGAAAAGTTGGTGCTATAGCAACTGCACTCAAAAAATATCAGGAAAGTGATTACTTTGCTATTTTGGATTCAGATACACTTGTTAAACCCAACTGGCTGCAAAGTCTTTTAGGTCCTCTTGCGGACAAAAATATAGGTGCAAGCACAACTTATCCCTATTATGATCCTGCTGACAGAGGAAATATATGGGACTATATTAAAAAAACATGGGGATACCTTGGAATAAACATGATGGAGTTCAGATTGACAAGATTTGTTTGGGGAGGATCGGTCGCCTTCAGGAATGATTTAATTTTTCCAGATAATTTTGAAAAGTTTGCCAATTCCATTTCAGATGATTCCACAATTACATCCATTTGCAAGGAAAGAAATCTCAAGATTGCTTATGCTCATAATACTAGACCAGTTGTATACACTAGAGAGGATAGAAAAACCTTCATGGAATGGTCCAATAGGCAAATTGCCATAAGCATATCTCACAGTAAGAACGCATTCTATGCAGGAATTGGGATTTATGGTATAGTAATATTATATGTAATTGCCTTAATCCCACTATCCATTTTTGTCTGGAACTTATTCCTTCTCGGATACATTCCATGGGGAATGGCAATTGCCATTAACGTTTCTAGAGAGAAGCAGAACATAATGATGGTTACAATAGCGTCAATAGTATTACCATTTATCTATTTCATCAATATGATTACTGGAGTTAGATCAACCCATATTGAATGGAGAGGAAAGAAGTATGAATTAAAAAAATGATATATTTTAATAGCTTAAAATTATCAATCTACCATGGCATCATTTAAGCTTTATTATAAAATAGGGATAATAGGAGCTCTCATAAACATAGTTCTAGCATTGATTCTGTTTGTGCTGCATGACATTACAAGCTATATTTCATTCTTTGGAAAGGTGAGTGCAGGGGCTGCTGTAGTTGATAACTTACTCTTCAGTGTTATTGGAATAATAGGCGTCGAACTTAGCAGAAGAAAGAAAGAAATTGGTCTAACAACTATGGCTGTAATTTCCGTTGCAGGAATAATAGCATATCCTGGAATTTTCATTATAGGTTATATAGTAATTCTAGTAGCAGTGTTTCTTGGATTATTTGAAAAGAAGCATTGATAAATTTTATATTTAATGAAGGAATGAAAGTAAATGACATATGACGCAGAAATAAGCAGAAGAAATCCTGGGCTCTTCATTTTTCTCCTAGATCAGTCAAGATCTATGAGTAGAAAGATTGCAGGAGGACAGAGATCAAAAGCCCAAGAGGCCTCAGATGCAATTAACAGGCAGTTGAATGAGGTTATAAGTAGATGTACAAAGTCAGATGGCATAAGACCTTATTTTGATGTTGGAGTAATTGGTTACGGATTCAAGAGTGGAGATGCACGGGGCTTGATTGGAGATAGTCCTGTATCAATTTCAGAACTTGAGAGTCATATTTTGAAAATGGAGAAACATTCTGAGGAAATAGATGGTGAAACAATTGAAACGGAGTTTCCAGTTTGGTTTGAACCTGTCGCATCATACGATACTCCCATGGTAAAAGCTCTAACAATTGCTAAGGAATGGACAGAGAAGTGGATTGGAGAGCATGGGAATTCTTTTCCCCCGGTTATCATAAATATTAGTGATGGTGGGGCAACGGATGGGAATCCATCTGACATTGCTGAAGAGATAATGAACATGGAAACTTCTGATGGGAAGGTTCTATTGTGGAACTGCCATCTCTCCGAAAAGGATGAAAAACCAATAAGTTTTCCAAAGGATGAAACAGAAATACCTGAGGATAAGAACGCAAGAACAATGTTTTCAATGACAAGCGTTGTTCCAGAGCCAATGGTTGCCATAGCAAAGGAGGAATTCTCAAACGTTGAAAGTGGTTCCAAAGCATATGTTTTTAACGCAAATCTTGAAGAATTGATAAAGCTTCTGGACATTGGAACAAGAGTGGTATATAACAAGGTAGAATGATGGAGGTTCACTCCTTTAATTTTTCTAAATCTGGAAACAATCCTGAGGAGACAGAGGATTCCCTGAGTATAAATCTTGAAAAACTAAAGTTCGCCATAGCTGATGGTGCAAGTGATTCTATATTTTCAGGACAGTGGGCTTTTGCCCTGACAAACGAGTTCGTTAATAACAATGGGGATGAGAAAATAAAAAACGACATAGGGCAATTTATTCGAGATTCCAGAAAGATGTGGTATGAGAGCATAAACTGGAAAGGACTTAAATGGAATGTTAAAAACAAGGCTGTTCGAGGAGCCTATTCAACTTTTTTGGGTATTAGTACAGAATTTGGTTCTATGGAAAGCTTAATTGTTCATGCTATAGGAGATTCATGTATTTTCATCTTTGATGAGGGCAAGATGAAAAGTTTTCCACTTAATTCCCCAGATCAATTTGGTATTCACCCAAGTCTCGTCTGGTCTGGATATGGTTTCCCCCTAAACAATAAACCCTTTGAACAGAAATTAAATATTAAGCAGGAGAAATTTAAGATTATTAAAGGAAATGAGATAATACTCGCGACTGATGCCATGTCAAAATTTATAATGGAGGCAGGCGAAGATAGTTTCGGACTATTATGGGATCATTATAATGACAGAACTTTTTTTGATGATATGAGAAACGAAAATACCATAAAAAATGATGACCTTTCAGCCATACTTATCTCATTCTGAGAAGAGTTGAAGGATCAAAACCTGACCAGTCTGGAGGCTGCCCCAGGTATTCATTTATTAGTTTTACCAGCTTCTTTAATTTTGGACTTTCAGATTGAACGTCCCTTAACGCTTTTGAGCGATCTGGAGATTCGAAATCAGTAATATCAAAGAGAAGCTTATCGGGGTCGTCCCCATTATATTTCCATAACTTCGGATTTTTTGAAAGTGCGATCAATGAGGTATATATTATGAGTATAGAGAAATTATCAAGTCTTTCTCCGTAGTATTTGCCCCTCCTTGGATGCTGGAATGATTCATGTCCAAGCTCTTCTGAACCAAGTTTTTTAAGGGCTGGAACAAACATTCCGTCATAGTCAATAAGTTTTACATTATTACCTGTATCTATCAATATATTATCACACGAGAGGTCACCGTGTGCTATGAAATTGTTCTGCATTTCCGTGATACAGTTTACGAGATTGTTTCCGATTGCCTTAAATGTTTCATGGTTCGCTAAATTCTCTTTTATAAAAGTATGAAGAGTTTTTCCTTCGATCCACTTCATAGTCACCGCTGGAAAATACTCCTTCGGTCGTTGTGTCACCCTTAATGCATCCTGGTAGAACTTAAAATCAAGAAGGAATGAAATTTGTGAATCATTTATTTTTTTGGAAACTTCATAATATCTGAGTTGAATATTTGGACTTCCTCTTGTGAAGCATTTCAGTGCAAAGTCTCCAGCATTACTCCTGTATTTGAAGACCACACCAAAATTACCTGCTCCCTGAATAATACTTGAATACTTCACATTCTGGTTTTTCTCAAATGTTATTCCTTTAAGTTCATCATAATTTTTAGATAAAGAAAAGTTTGGGTTCTGCAAAGACTGAGCATACTGTGATGAGGTTGGCCAGGATCTTTTCACAGGTGTGAATATAGATCCCGTAGACATAGACGATAGGGTCTTTTCCTTAACTACATTATTTATGGATTGATTTTCTTCAGGAGCATGACTTTCTTCTATACCTATTATTCTCATATTTTCTTTTAGTTTTTCCATATCAATGTCCATTCGAGTGAATTTACCATCTTTGGCAATCGAATAAAAGGAGAAACTATACTTTTTCTCATTGTCCAGTCTGTATGATAATCTGAATTCGTCTCTAATTTTTTTGAGTTTTACTACTCTATCCCGAAGTTTATAATCCCTTATTGTGACCTCCATGCTCTTAATATATTTTCTATGCTTCGGAGTTACAAAGACATTAAGGGTACCGTCATCCTTGTTATATTCCACTTCACGAATTTCTATTGATGGTTCATAGGATTCATATTTCTTGATCCTTATGTTGTGAATCCTTTCTCTAATTCCTTTCCTCGATTCGACCATTGTTCCACCAATTAATAGATAAAACTATTACTGGAAAATATCTGGTTAACCGAATGATTTGTTTGGTAAAACATACAGATCGAATATGACCTTTTGACTAATTTCTCCTTATTTTTTCCACTCAAAAATTTAGAGAATTCTAACTTCATTAAATTCTTATATTCTCGATCTTAATTAATCTTTACAACGAATTAGATGTAAAATGCGAAAATGAATATCATAAAAGGTTTAATTTATAACTTTTGAATCAACTCATGATGCGTAATTGAACGTGTTAAAGTATCTGATTAATTAAGCTCTGTACTTGTTTCTAAATCAGAAATTATAGTGGATAATGAAGGGATATTACAGGCAAAAACCTTAATGTTATTCTTACTATCATGAAATATGATGAGCAAATCACGGATACTTGTTTCTGCAAATCCTGGGTCTGGTAAGACTGAAGACCTTTCAAATCAGGTTTCAAAACTTCTTCAAGAAGGAGTAGATTCAGATAATATTTTATGCCTCACGTTCACAAATAAGGCAAGAGATGAGATGGAAAGAAGGATTATAATTAAGATGAAGGATACAAAGTATAAGGTGCCGGACATTCATACATTCCATAGCCTATCTCAAAGTATAATAAATCATAGAATGGAAGGTGGGGACTTGATACCTGAAAGATTCCTCAGATATCAGATATTAAAATCTCTTGAAACAAGACAGATAATGAATTATGATGGAGAAGTTTTATCGAAAGATTATCCGGCAATAGTAAACGTAGGTCAAATTGTGAATGCGATAAAGTTCCTCAAAAGTTTTGCTATTTTACCAGATAAAGTCCATATAGAGGAACTTAAGAAAAATGTAAGGATGGAGTATAACAATGGTAATGGAGTGAATGGTTACACTCTGGAAGAAATGGAAATCTTATGTGAGGGATTTCTAGATATATTCCGTGACTACGAATCTTCAAAGAATTTATCTCAGATGGATTATAACGATATTCTCTTAAGAGCTGTAAATTATTCCAAGGCCCACTTCAATAAATATCAGTATGTTTTTGTTGACGAAGTTCAGGATATGAGTGAAATAGAATATGAACTGGTAAAGCAGGTTGGGGAGAATGTGTATGCTGTTGGAGACATGAAACAGGCAATTTTCGGTTTCCAGGGTGGTAACATTCGTGCTTTAAGAGATATGATGTCCGGGAAAGATTTTGAAAAAAGGGTCATAGATGGAACCAGAAGATTGCCAAAAAATGTTGTTGAATATTGCATTAACTTCTACAGAACTCACGAACCAGAAGAACTGTCACCTGAGCTGGACCATTTCAGGAGCATGAATGAAAAGGATGGGGTGGTTACACTTATCAGGCTGAAAGATAAGGGTGAATTGATAGATGCAGTAACAGAAATTCTGAATAAGCAGAATAATGATGAATCCGTAGGTATTATTGTTAGAACTAATGAACAGGCAAATGATCTTTCAGATTCTCTCACATTAAAGAATATTTCACATCAAAAGATTTCTGGTACGAAAGGTGAGAAGCTGTGGAGAGAGGAAATTTCAAAATTCATCGGTGGGATTTACGGAACCTCTGACAGCATAATTGGAATGATCTATTCAATTTACTCCAGGATACCATTATACGATGGTATTCAGATAGCAGAGAGAATGAGATTTGAAAACGATCTGAAGAAGGTTCTTCCCAGAGAGTTGATAGATATAAGGGAAAAATATGGAAATCATAAGAATCAACTTCTTCAGCTATTCAATGATTATATAATTCCAAATTCTATTGCTCTGGGCGAATCAGCCTTTGAGGCTGCCAAGGATGTATTTGACTCTCTTCCCATGTTCCTTGATAGATTCGGAACAGGAGAAGAATACTCCCTCGCCAGTCTCCAGAAGTATATACTTCAGGAGAATTCAAGGGATAGTGTTGATGAGATCTCAGAGAAGGTCTGTATAATTACCGTACATAAGGCAAAGGGGCTTGAATTTGATCACGTTATATACATTCCAAAATACACGGAGAAGAAGAATATAAGTGCCATTGATCTTATCGTAGATTCCATACTGAAAAGCAATAATCTGAGTTACAGTAGGGACGAAAGAATAAAGGAGGAAAACAGGATAGATTTTGTTGCACTTACTAGAACAAAGAATTCTCTTGATATTATAACTGAGAAAAAATCTTCAACGAGATATGATTTAGAACCATGCAAAAAAATTGACTTTACAACTAAGATAGTAAATAATGAATTTGTAAGTATGAAGGATATTTCCGATAGAGAAAAATTGAAGCTTAATTTCAAACCATGGATAAGGGATTATTTGAAAAAGAAAATGGAAAAATTGAATAACCTGAGTTTTACCATGCTCGAGAGGGTCAAGGAACTGGATAAATTTGTTGAGTCATATGTGCTAGGAATACAGACTAAATCTTCAGCCTTAACCTTTGGAAGTGATATTCACAGCTACATAGAAAATTATATAAAAAGTCATGAGACACCACCAATTATGAATGACGAAAAGCTTACCAGAACGTGGAGCAATTTCATTTCCTATGATAAATACGTAAGGGAAATACAGAAGGGTAAATGGTTAGGATCTGAAATGAAATTCAAGCAAAAGGTTAGTAACGTTTTCCCGGATATTATGACAAATATTACTGTTGAGGGCAGGATCGATGGATTGTATAAGTACATTGAAGGAAATACAGAGAAAACAGTTATTGTGGACTTTAAAACTTCCAAAAAAGTTAACAGGGACTATGTGAACCAGCTATCACTTTACGCAAAGCTATTTTCTCTTGAAAATAAAATAGATATGGAACAGATAGAGTCAGAAATTGCATATTTGAGTCTGAGAGATACCAAGGTGAATATAAACAGGATAGAAAAAAGATGGGATAGAATCGATCCAACCATTGAGATGAGAGCATTAGAAGATGTAAAGAAGACCGTTGAAAAATTTGTTAATTATAAATTGTCGGTCGATTCAATGATTCGAGACATCCTTAGTGTAAGGAACACCGAATCTAATGTTTTCATTGAATTTCAGAAGATGCTAAAGATGGAAATGGAAAACAGTTGAGTATAAATAAACTCACCTGCCTGATAGTTTCCCCTTAATTTTTGACTGATTTAGAACTTTATAAATACCCTGCCAACATTTTTCTTCTCTTTTATCCTTTCATATGCTTCATTGATCTGGTCTATTGAAATCTCTTCTGAAACCACAGCTTTGATCTTTTTCTTAGCCGACATTTCAAGTGCATCCATTATATCCTTTCTTGTTGACGATATATTACCGGAAATTGTGTTTCCTTTCAGTATAAGCACTCCAAGCTGTAGCGGTGGTGAGGATGGTTTCAGATTGCCGACAACGACCATTTTACCTCCAAATCCAAGTGATCTGAATGCTTCGTTGAATGTTGCATCTCCAGTGTTCTCCAGGGATATATTGGCCCCATCGGCCCATATTTCCTTTACTTTCTTATTGAACTCCCCCTCTGAAGATATGACGTGATCTGCACCTAGCTTGTAAAGAGAGTCAACTTTCCATTGCGAACTTGTAACCGCAGTAACTTCTGCTCCAAATGCCTTTGCTATCTGGATGGCGTGTGTCCCCACTCCACCTCCTGCTCCAGTTATTACGACTCTGCTCCCTTCTGTTATTCCACCAACCCTCTTCAGGGCATTTACAAGCATTCCTGTTACGCAAGCTGAAATTGCTGCCAGTTCTGAAGTTACCTCTTTGGGAACCTTTACTAGACTTCTCTGATTTAACCTAACATATTTTGAGTATGCACCATCTATGTTCTCTCCAAGTGTCTTCTTATTTGTGCACAGATTCTCGTTTCCAGAAACACAGTTATAACAGTGACCACAGGGAACATAAATCAGACTTGTGACCCTGTCACCAACCTGAAAATATTCCACACCTGAACCAACTTTCTCGATTATTCCTGAAACTTCATGACCTGGAACTATAGGAGTGTGAAGCCTGGGAAAGAACCCATCCCGGGTTAGAATATCCCTGTAGCAAATACCAGTCAGATCCTGTCTCAGAACTACTTCGTTTGCACCAGGCTCTGGCGTACCCCTTTCCTCGATATCCAAATTTTGGCCTACCTTATTGACTACTGCTACTTTCATTGTTGCATTAGAAATAATCTATATTTATTACTTTTCTATGTTCTTTAAGTGAAAGAAATCTTAAATGGTGTCAATATTTCTATAATAGGGCTTGGGGGTAATGGACAGCTTGCATCTACGCTGTTATCATCTTTAGGTGCACAGATAAGACTGATTGATGGTGACACTGTTGAACAATCAAACCTGCAACGACAGCCCCTCTTTGATGAGGATGATTTAGGTATGAATAAAGCAGAAACCGTATACAATAAAATCAAAAATCGTTCAATCAATAAGAAGTTAAGCTTTGTTAGAGAATATGTAGATTCATCAAATATTAATGCCATACTTGGAAATAGTGACCTGATCTTTGAAGCTACCGACTCATTTCTGACCAGAGAACTGATAAACGAATATGCTGTGATGAAGAAAATTCCATGGATAATGACCAATAGTTATGGATATTTTGGCGAATTCATGCTCATTGTGCCAGGTGAAACTGCCTGCCTTAATTGCCTTACAGGTGGAAGGAGGATGATTCCTCTAAACTGCCATGCGGACCAGATTTCTCCTCCAGTTCCAAGTACAATATCAGTTATGGGAACCTCTTTACTGTTGAAATATTTTCAGGATGGTATTAAGGATGAAAACTTCTATTTCTATTCTGCCACACTGATGGAATTACAAAAAATAAAGGTTAACAAAGTGAAAGAATGCAGAGTTTGCTCAGAGTTAATCTTTGAAAAATTGAATGATACTAAATTTCTTGGCAGGCAGATATTCTGATGTTCAATTTTTACCCATGAATTGCGCTAAATTTAATTTTACACCAAGAAAATCAAAGAATACAGAACTTAGATTTCCCAGTAAGTTTGAGTTATCTAGAACCCCTGAAAGAGAAAGATTGCCACTTATGTTGCCTGATTGATTGGCGAAGGAAAGATTGCCGAGAAATTTTTCTCCCATATACATT
>JAKBGP010000038.1 GCA_021833045.1 Thermoplasmata archaeon | reverse complement strand
ATATCGAAAAACTAAACAAGGATATTGTGAGTTTGAGGAAGGAGGTTGACGACATGAAAGACGTCATTAGGGGACTAATACAGTTCATAATGAGGAAGGAAGATATTGACAGCGAGGAATATAACTGAGGGATGAAAATGATAGTACCGATGAAAATATTGGAAGAGAATTTGAACAAAAAAGTATCGTTATTGCTAAAGGATAACAGGACATTGGAAGGCGTATTGACAGGATACGACGAGTACATGAATATGGTCATGGGGTCTGTTGAGGAAACAGGAGAAGAACTTAACAGAAAACTTGGAACAGTAATAATCAGGGGAAGCAACGTAGTAAGAATTGTACCAATTTAATAAAACACCTCAATAAAAATAAATTTAATTATTAATTATTAATCATGCAATATGCCTTCGGTTAAAAGGAAAGATCCAAATAAAATTATAGCTCAAAGAAGAGAGAGCAATAACTTGAGGAATATTCCAGATATTCTAATACCGATTTGGCAGATTAAAATAAGAGAAAGATTTGGGATCGATGTAGATAGGGAGATAGCCAGATATATAGTCCTTGCTGCTCATGAAGAGGGAACATGGAAAAAGCAAAGGGCCATACGAAAGATTGAGGATATATTACGATCAAGAGGCATGTCAAGAGAGACTTCAAAGAAAGTTGCCGTTGATGTAATCAAGATGGCGATTGGCGGAAAGAGCAGGGAAGATTGAAACTTTCTAAAAAGGATTTGGAAATACGATTATCAAAACTGCAACCAATAAGTAACCCAAAGAATGAACTTGAGCAGTATTCAACCGATTCTGTGCTAGCTTCAGAAATTTTAAACCTTGCATTCATAAACGGAAACATAAAGGAAAGAACAGTTATGGACGCTGGCAGTGGCAATGGGATCTTTTCATATGGTTCTATTTATTTTGGTGCAAGATTGGTTACTGCACTGGAAATTGATAAAGATCAGGAGGGAGTACTTCATAAAAACCTAAGCGGTTTCAAAAATGTTGAAATATTAACTGATGATATAAGGAATATAAATGGCCACTGGGACACAGTGTTTTGTAACACACCTTTTGGCTCGGTTATAAGAGATTCGGATCTGCCCTTCCTTGAGAAAATATTCAAAATTGGTGATTTCATTTATCTAATTCATAACTGGAAAGTGAAAGATTTCGTTCTTAATTTCCTGAAGGGGCGTGCAACAGTTCTTTCGTATAGCAGAAAGAAACTTATCATTCCTAGAACATACAGCCACCACGAAAAAGATCGGGTATCTATTGATGTTTTGTTCTTATATGCAAAAAGGCTGGAATAGAGGAAGTCTCAAACCTTTTCAAGTTTCTTATAATCATTGAATGTCTTTCCCTTATCTGACATGTATTTCTTGGTTACATCTACCCATACATAGAAACAACCATCAAATATGCCTTCCTCTTCCTGTTTAATTTCACTCATTTCATATACCTCCTGTAGAAATATTTCACTTTTTCCCATGCATCTTGTGATGCCTCCTTATTATAACTCATTCCAGTGTCGTTGAAAAAGGCATGATAGGTACCAGGGTAAAGCTTCATTTCGAAATCAGTCTTGTATTTTACAACTCTTTCCATGACCTGAGGCAGAGTTGCATTTATACCACTGTCCTCGCCTGCATAGATTCCAAACACAGCTCCCTTTATGTGTTCCATTTCATCCAGATTTCTTGGACTTGCACCATAGAATATAACTGAAGCTTCGAATGCTTTTGATGTTGAAAGCTGAAAGGCAAGACCCCCGCCCATGCAGAACCCAATTATTCCTTTCTTACTAACACCTTTCATCTCCTGTTCGTATAATTTGGAAAGATCGGAAAGCATTCTCTTTTCCATTAGCTCTCTTTTTTCTGAGACAAACTCAAAAATCTGTTTTCCAACTGGAGACAATTTTCCCATTACCTCTTTTATTGCCTCAGGATCTCTTCTTTTTTCTGGAGGAAGCGACCACAAAGGACGCATGGCATCCATTATGTTCTCTTCGGTAAATACCTTCTTGTCTTCTGGTCTTGAATATAAGTCAGGTGCAATAACGTCGTATCCTTCCATTGCCAGTTTCCTGCTAAAAGATTTAATAAATGCTGTGAGTCCCCATATCTCCGAGACTACCATTATTTTTCCCCTGCTTCCTTCCGATTTAATTTCTAAGTAATCTAACTTCAGATCATTTTCAATACTGAACTTTTTCATAGACTCTGTTAATTCCGCCATACTCTTTAATGCTAAAAATTGTATAAAAAATTATGTTTCCTTTTAATTGCTTAAAAGGTAAACAATTGCTGCTTTTGCACTATGCAGCCTGTTTTCAGCTTCCTGGAAAATTACACTGTTGATGCTATCTGCGACTTCGTCTGTTACTTCAAGTCCCCTGTGAGCAGGAAGACAGTGCATAAAGATGTAATCTTTTTTTGCATTTTTTACAAGTTCACTGTTAACCTGAAATGGCCTAAGATCCTTTTCCTTCTCTTCCCTCTGCTTTTCCTCTCCCATTGAAACCCACACATCTGTATATATTATATCCGCAGATTCCACGGCTTCCGCGGGTTTATCGGTCAATGTAACAGTACTGCCAGTTTCCCTTGCTATTTTTTTTGCCTTTTCTATGAATGACTGATCAGGTATATGATTTTTAGGAGTGCCTATGGAAATATCCATTCCAGTCATTGCGCAGGTAAGCACTAGTGAATTTACCATATTGTTCCCATCACCAACGTATGAAAACTTCTTTCCCTGAAATTCTCCTTTCTTTTCGGCTATGGTCATAAAATCTGCTATCATCTGTAGTGGATGCTCCTGGTTGTCTAATGCATTTATAACAGGAACCGAAGAGTATTTTGCAAGTTTAACCACGTTTTCATGACTGAAAGCTCTGTAAGTAATGATATCAAGCATTCCTGATAGAACTCGTGAAGTGTCTTCTACCGTTTCACCTCTGCCCATTTGCATATCTGAGGGGTTAAGGTAAAGTGCATTTCCCCCAAGTTGGTACATTGCTGTTTCAAGAGAAACTCTAGTTCTTGTACTTGATTTTTCGAATATCATCCCCATGGATCGGCCTTCAACCAATGGGCTGGTCTGGTATCTTGATCTCTTGAACTTTAACCCCATATTTACTATCTCGCTAAAGTCATTCCTGATATCAAGAATTGATACCAAATCTTTTTTAATCATAGGAATCACTCCAGAAGTGATGGTACATCTGTTGGGTACTCGGCAACCTTTACTCCAGCTGCATTGAAAGCTTTAATCTTAGATTCTGCAGTTCCAACTCCCTTTTCTATAATGGCTCCTGCATGACCCATTCTCTTTCCTGGTGGTGCACTTCTTCCTGTTATGTATGCCACAACCTTCTTTGTGATGTGCTTTTTTATATACTGGGCTGCAAGCTCTTCATTACTGCCACCTATTTCACCCACAAGAACGATTTTTTCAGTGTCTGGGTCCTTTTCATACTGTTTCAGTATATCTATGTAATTAAGGCCTACTACAGGATCTCCACCAAGCCCTATGACTGTGCTTTCCCCCATTCCACTCTTTGTAACAGCATCAACAATTTCATAGGTTAGTGTTCCACTTCTTGACGCTATTCCAATGTTACCTTTTCTGAATATTTTATTTGGCATGATTCCAATTTTGCATTTACCAACGGCTGTGATTCCAGGTCCATTTGGTCCTATTACAACTGCACCCTTTCTCCTTGCATTGTGCACTATTTCCATTGAGTCGTGGAAGGGCACATGTTCTGTTAGTATGTAAATGAAATTGATCCCTGAGTCGATTGCCTCGAAAGCCGCATCCTTTACAAATGGAGCAGGCACGCTGATCATGGTAGCATCTGGCTTAAATTCCATTGCATCCCTGACTGAGCCAACTATGGGAACCCTGTCCATGAACTTAGTTCCAGCCTTTCCGGGGGAAACGCCAGCAACTACCTTTGTTCCAAATGCGAGCATTTCTCCAGCATGAAATGCACCCTGATGCCCTGTTATTCCCTGAACAATTACTTTTGTATTCTCATCAACATAAACGCTCATTTTAATTACCTCCTGCTAACTTTACAACTCTCTCTATTGCTTCCATCATTGTGGGGAATGAATCTATATTACTATCCTTTAGTATTTTCCGTCCTTCATCATCCCTTACACCACTCAATCTAACAACAATTGGCTGTGTTATTGAGAGCTTATTCTTTGCCATTACTATACCATTTGCCACTGTGTCACATTTAGTGACCCCACCAAATATATTGACCAGTATTGCCTTTGGTTTCGCCTTAAGCACAAGATCGAAGGCATTTGCAACTATATCTGAATTATCCGTTCCTCCGAGATCAAGGAAATTTCTTGGTTTTCCCTTGTGAAGAGTTAATGCATCAAGAGTTGCCATTGTTAATCCGGCACCATTTGCAATTACTCCAATATTCCCATCAAGTTCAATAAACGCATAGCCTTTCTGGGAAGCTTCTAATTCCAGTGGTGTCTTCTCTGGATCAACTACTTCAAACTCCTTGTGCCTGTATACTGAATCACTGTCAACAACAACCTTCGAGTCTGCAGCTATAAGCTTTCCTTCTTCGGTTATGACGAGAGGATTTATTTCTACCAGTTCACAATCTTCTTCGACCCATATTTTATAAAGTGTTTTCAAAATAGACATAAACTGTTTAGCTATATCAGGATCCAGTTTCATGAACGCTACAGCTTCTCTTCCTATGAAATCAGAATATCCAAGAATTGGGTCTATATGTCTTGTATAAAGTTGATCGTGAGGGATTGATTCAATCTCTACTCCTCCCTGAGTTGTAGCAATAAGAATTGGCTCTTTTTCTGTTCTATCCAGAGCAATACTTACATACATCTCCTTTTTGATGTGAATCATTTCTTCAATCAGAACCTTTGTTACTGTTAGACCTCTAATTTTAGCTCCAAGTAACTCTTTTACACCATCGTTAAGTTCCTGCTGGGACTTGGCAAATTTTATTCCTCCAGATTTGCCTCTTCCTCCAAGAAGGATCTGAGACTTGACCACCACGGGTTTTTCAAAATTTCTAATGTCTGACTCTTTTTCAACAAGATAGCTTTCCGGTACTGGAATACCGTACTTCCTAAAAATCTGTTTTCCCATATACTCGTAAAGATTCATATTTTACCGTAAGGCAATTACATAAAAGGATAAATAATATTTTACATTATATTAACTTCTTAAGTCTGCCTGATTTTGATTACCTTTTGAATTTAATTATTGTAAATTGCGGGTCACGGATAAGTGACAAAACGAGTTTAAATTCGTAAAATTTATGATCGGTAAAAATGTTAGAATTTTTTTTAAATCTGAGAACAAAAGAGTGTAAATATTAATAGGTGAAATTTAAAAATAAAAAGCCTTAGTATGGTGGCATTCCGCCCATACCGCCCATTCCACCCATGCCTCCCTGGCCGCCGGGGGATGGCGCGCTCTTCTTGCTTGCTATGACATCATCAATTCTCAATATCATAGTAGCAACTTCCACTGCGCTTTCCAGTGCATGTCTTTTTACTTTAAGTGGATCGAATACTCCAATTGCATACATGTCAGAGACTTTGTTATCAGAGAAGTTAATTCCTGTGTTAATATTCTTCTTTTCATGCTCTGCCTTTAGCTGTATAAGGGTGTTGATAGGATCCATACCTGCATTTTCTGCCAGAGTTCTAGGTATAACCTCAAGAGCCTTGGCAAAAGCATCTATAGCGAGTTGCTCTCTTCCGCCAACACTGGCAGCATATGATCTTATTCTCAATGAAAGTTCTGATTCCACTGCTCCGCCACCTGGAAGTATTTTTCCGTCTTCCTTTGTAATTGCAACAACTCTTATGGCGTCATTAAGTGCTCTTTCGATCTCAGACACAACATGTTCGGTTCCCCCTCTGATAAGTATACTTACTGCTTTTGGATTGCTGCATCCGGTTACAAATGTCATTCTGTCGTCGCCTATCTTTTTCTCTTCTACCTTCTTTGCTGAACCAAGATATGATGCTGAAAGATCGTCGAGATTTGTAACAAGTTTTGCGCCGGTCGCCTTTGCAAGTTTTTCCATGTCACTCTTCTTGACTCTTCTTACTGCATAAATACCTTCTTTCGCAAGATAGTGCTGAGCAATGTCATCTATACCTTTCTGGCATAGAACCACATTTGCTCCGCTCTTTTTTATCTTGGAAACCATTTCTTTGAATGTGTCAACTTCCTGATCTAGAAAATCCTGTATTTTAGAAGGATCTGAAATTTGGACCTTTGCCTCTATTTCTGTCTTCTTTATTTCCAGTGCCGAGTCAATAAGTGCTATCTTTGCATCGTTAACTACAGAAGGCATCTTGGAATGAACTTTTTCCTTATCTATGACAAGCCCCATAATTAGTTCCGTCTCGTTTACACTTCCTCCGCTCTTCTTATCAATCTTTATGCTGGATGGTTCAACTGTGAATTTATGATTCTTTTCTTCAGCCACAGCATTTACTGCTTTTACAATTAATTTATATAGCATGTCTCCGCCCAGCCCTATGTTCTTACCTGAAAGTGCAGTTCTTGCAACCTGTTCAAGAGATTTGTCGTCCTTTACATCCTTTGCAATAGCGTCCAGCTCCTTCTTTGCCTGATTTACGGCCAGTCTGTATCCATTTGCAATAACTGTTGGATGTACTCCCTGTTCAAGAAGTTCCTCTGCCTGCTTGAGGAATTCGCCCGCAAGTACAACTGAGGTTGTGGTTCCATCTCCAACTGCTGTATCCTGTGACTTTGCAACTTCCACTATCATCTTTGCTGTAGGATGATCTACATCCATTTCTTTCAGAATGGTTGCCCCATCATTGGAAATAATAATATCTCCAATCGAATCTACAAGCATCTTGTCCATTCCCTTCGGTCCAAGAGTTGTCCTCACAGCCTCGGCAATGGCTTTTGCTGCATCTATATTATTTTTCTGTGCATTCTTACCCTGATCCCTGCTTGTACCTTCCTTTAATATAAATATCGGCATTTGTCCGTTTAACATCTTTTTTCCTCCTTATTTCTACTTGGTAAATTTGTTCTTCAATATAAATTTTATGCATATTTTTACGATAAAAATTCCGTAATTGAACCATTCGACTATCCTTAGCTTGGTTACATTTCTTAATAGTAAAAATGAAAATAAAATTGACAGATATCAATTTCAACAGCCATGTTCAGCAGGAAACATTACTTTTTGAATCAATTTCATAATTTTTTAATTTTTTCCTCTTTTCTGTATTCCTGGAAAAATCTACCCAGTGGATACTTACCATAATCAACGAATTTGAATAGTGGCTTAAATTCTGGCTCCCGATCCAGAAATGTGCCAACCATTTTAATTGCAGTTTCCCTAAGATCTGGGTGTGACTGGGGAGTTGATCTTAATTCGCTGAAATATGCCAGTTCCCTGAGATTTGTATTAACAAGTATCTCATAATTCGTGCAATATGGTAACACATATTGTGCCAGTTTTCCACCAGAATCCTTCCTTATGTGAATATAGAGTTTTCCTACATCGTCTAATAATTGTTTCATTCTGGATGAAAGATCGGGATTATTGGAAACATATTCTGGAATATAATAACCATGTTCGGGAGTAATATCTTTCCTTAATATACTCATAAATCTGTGCCTCTGGAACTCCCTGAAAGCGCCATAATTCATAACGATCCTGTATGTCAGATTAATAAACTCAAACGCCCTTGGTAATTTATCTCTTCGGCTCCTTCTTTCATCGGCAATTAAGTCTATTATGTCTTTCTTATTCTGGCCAATGTAAGTGGGATTAGAGAAGCACAAAATATTTCCTATATTTGATGTTTGCTTTTTATTATATTCTGTTAAGGTTACATCTACCGAATTAATTCCCTTTCCATCTGTACTTGAAAGAGATTGAGTTTCTTTCTGTTCAATTCCGGGCTCATGATTTTTGGTGTAACGGGGATCTCTAGCGGACTTTACTAAATTTTCAAACTCGCTGAAGAGTTCGTCATAAAGTAGATCAGAAATTTCCTTCGCTTCTGGTATTCCGCTTTGATCCAGTTTTTGGATTAGATGAATGAATGCCCTGATATTTCCGGATATGCCCATATTCGTCAGGGTGCTGGAAGGAAGGATTGCCCTCATGTCATCCAGTGTTCTTGATCTAACGGCAGTTTCATAGGCCTTTGAAGCTGAATCTTCCCCTTCAGTTTGGAAACTCGAAAGTGGAAAATCTGTTTTTAAATTCTCCTTAATTATTGGAATTCCATATGAATAGAATTCAAATAATTTTTCCATTAAGGAATTATACTCATCTTCAAATTTTTTCGCAATACCAGTCTTTTCAAAATCAAGAAATAGGTATTTTCCATCTACTTTTTTTTCATAGCTAACATATCTTGAGGATTTTTCAAGATAGGATAAACCAACCCTGCATTCCTCGATTAACTTTGTTACTATATTTGATATCCCCTGTATGCCTATTTGAATCGATATTAATTCAGCTACAGATTCATCGCCATACTCCAGAAATACCCGCTCATAAAATTTCTTACCTCTGTCTGGATTTTCCTGAAATTCCTTTCTATAAAGTTCCCTTATATCAAGCGATGATGTCCTGCTATACCTTGATAATAGCGCCCCTCTATCTACCTGATTTTCCATTTTTAAAATAAAAACCCTTTTATCCTGATTAGAAAAAAAATTGTCAGAAGTCATATTTCTATTCCTTCATTGGTACAAAATAGACATCTGTAGGACTAAAAGTAAGATTTCTCTTGAATTTTGCTCTTACTTTCATGCCTATTTTCAAATCTTCCTGAGACGCTCCTATCAGTCTAGCCATGAACAGAGAATCAACACCCTCAAACTCCACCATAATAAGGTTAAACGGAGTTTCAGGAAGAAACTTTTCACTTCCAAAGTAACAAGTTGTAAATGTGTGGATTCTACCCTCATTTGGTAATTCATGCCACTCTGTTTCTGAACCACAAAACATGCAATGTCCCCTTGGTGTTGCATATACATATCCGCAGCTCTTGCATTTGCTACCCATCAGTTTCTTTTTTCCCAGTGCCCTGAAGAATTCTGAATCCTGTGCATAACTGTGGATGTAATCTATTTCATAGCTGGATTTTACAATAAGTGGATCAGTGTTGTATACCTCCGTTCCACTCTGAGTTTCTGGCATTTTTGCATCATAATCTATGGTCATTTTACCGCCTCCATAATTGATACAGTTACATAAGTACCCGTTCCAGCGTGACTGTGGATAAGTCCTCTCTTGGCATTCTTTACCTGAAGCGCGTCGTCCTTGAAATGCTTCTTTATGGAATGTTGCAGTTGCCAGAACATGAAAACAGATTGCATTATTCCAGTTGCACCCACTGGATGCCCTGAAGCCAGCAACCCACCAGATGGATTTACAGCAACTTTCCCGTTAATATCTGCTTTTCCTTCTTCCACGAAATGTCCTCCCTCTCCGTATTTGCACAAACCAAGATCTTCGTATGTCTGTATCTCTGAGGATGTATACGCATCATGTAACTCTACCACATCGATCTCTTCCAGTGGGTCTGTAATGCCTGCATTTTTATAAGCCTCTATTGCCGCAGACCTTCCTGCTCTAAATGAGTGAACACCTGGATATTTTAGATTTTTATAATCTGATTCTTTCTCATTAGCCAGAAGCGGAACCTTCAACATTGGTCTGTCAGATAGACGCATTGTGTCTGTTCCGGTTCCAATACCCGTAATTTTAACTGGATGGTCAGACATTTCGAATGCTTTTTCTTCCGATGCAAGTATAGCAACAGCCGCTCCATCTGACATTGTACAGACGTCGAGTCTTGTAAGCGGATATGATACCATCTGAGAATTTCTCACGTCTTCAACTGTGATTTTCATTGGACTTTGTGAATAGGGATTGTGTATTGCATTGCCATGATTCTTTACAGATACCTTTGCAAGCTGTTCTACTGTTGTCCCGAACTCGTGCATGTGTCTTACGGCCATCATAGCATAATAACCCGTGTAAAAACCTCCAACCGGATAGTCAAAGTTTGTATCGCTTGCAAGTGCTATGAATTCATTCCCTTTCCATGTATTCACATGAGACATTGTTTCAAACCCATAAACAGCACATACATCCATTCTTCCTGAGGCAACTTCTTCCACTCCAGTTTGAAACGCCAGTCCACCTGTCGCACCTCCCCCTTCAACTCTTTTACTTGGTTTGGGGGTTAGTGCAAGATAATCCTGTGCCATAATTCCTGACATTAATTGTCTCTGAAAATGATCAGAGAAGTATGAAGCTACAGAGCCGTCAATATCTTTCACGCTGATTCCAATGTCATTCAGGGCATAATCAAAGGCCTTCTTTGTTCTCAATCTAAAATCCATTGCAGGGTTAGACTTAGTAAACTTTGTCACCCCTCCTGAAACCATATATACATCTCTTCCGCCATTTTTCATAATTTCACTGTTCTTTTATGATATCTTTATATTAAAAAGTTAGTTTGATTTAATTAGCTTCCAAAACTCATTAATTATATATAAAATGCATTATATTTATATAAATTGAGACAATATTCTACATAGAAAAAGATTAAGTTTTGAACCAGATATGGCTTTGAGTCAAAATGCAAAGCTCAAAAAAAGGTAGCTCCGTTAAGTGGATTGCCGCAATTGTGGTGATTATAGTAATTGTTGCAGGATTGGGTATTTTATTTTTTGATAAGCCCGCAAAAAAGCAAACGATTAATGTTATGGTAGATAGTGGAAGTATGACAGAATCATATTTGAAAGCTGTGGCTCAACAGTTTGAGAAGAAAAATCCAAACGTGAATGTACAGATTAACTCCGTTGGATATTCAGATATGACAACAACTGCACTTGCCGCTCTTCAGGGAAAAACATCGCCTCCAAATATATTTATGTACTATGCCTCCCAGGCCCCAGCCCTGGCTCCGTATCTCTATAATCTAAACAGTTCACTTGGGCAGAAATATCTGAACTCTGCAAATTTCCTATCAGGTGATTTGGCATCAGGTTCTTATGCACCCAATGCAACTGGAAATGGTTATAACTTTATAGGAATACCAATTCATACTGTTGTTGGTTATATACTCGTGTATAACAAGACAGTTTTCAATAACGCAACACTTGAAAAGGGATTCTATGATCAGTATCACTATAATATTACACCTTCTAAACTGGGCAACTGGACAGCATTGAATGCCGTGTCAAGCTATGTTTCCACACATACTAAATTCAATGGAGCCAACAATAAATATGCCCTCATGTTTCCTGACAGTGCATCACACTCAATAATAGATACTTTCTACAACCTGTTTTACCCCTATGGTCAGGGACAGAGCACAACAGGAATACCAGCAAATAGCTCACCTAACTACTGGACATATTTCGGATTTCAAAATGGAAAAGTAGTGCCTTCATTTAACAACAGTTACGGTATACAGGCCCTAACAATGTACAAGAATTTAACTAGTTACGAACCAAGTGTAAGCTCACAACCCATAGGTTATGACCAGCAGGAACTCTTCTTTGGAACCGGCGATTATGCTATGGGTCTGGCATGGTCAAGCTTTATACCTACATATGAGAACTCGTCTTCACTGGTTAAAAATGATCTTGGAATATCTCTGCTTCCAGGCGGCTACACAGGATATTCTCCAACATTCCTTGGGGTAAATCCTTACAGCAGTAACATTACACTGGACCTTAAATTCCTTCAGTTTGCATCATCATCTTCCGAGTTTTCAATGGGAATTAAGAACTACTCCTACGTTCCTTCTACATATTCTGGTCTCTCTTCAGCATCAAAATTGTCTAATTTCACCTGGCTTTCACAAATCAATAACTATTCAAGCAAAATTAAGGTAGATAAAACATATTCTCAGGTATTTCTAAAAGCCTCCCCACTGTTTTCAACTCTGATTCCAGATTTCAACGACCAGGTTCTTAAATATCTTGAAGGAAAGACTACAGCAAAGCTAGCTTTAAGTACAGCTGCCTCAGAATGGGTAAAGGAATTAAACAATCAAGGAATTACCCTGTAACATGTCAAAGTCTTCGATTAGAAAGCAGGCAATAATTGTTACTTTGCCTGCTCTCATCTACTTTTTTATTTTTGTCCTGTATCCAATTTTCGACAACGTAATAATTTCTTTTGAATCTTTTAATTTTGCGGAGGTAGCAACTTTTGTTGGAATTAAGAATTATATTATATTGGTTGAAACCCCTCACTTGGACCAGCTCGTGGACAATACGATCATTTACACCCTAGCAGTTCCCGTTATAGATGTTTTACTTGCTATTCCTCTTGCTACCCTTATAAAAAGACTGAATAAACCCTATTTAATCCCGCTTATCCTGCTTCCTTCATTCATTCCACAGGTGACATCAGCAAACATTTGGCTCCTGATGATGAATCCATCCTATGGTATTCCGTATTATATAGGTCATCAAAATATATTCCTTTCAGCATGGAGTGTTGTTCTAGTTGATGTTTG
>JAKBGP010000324.1 GCA_021833045.1 Thermoplasmata archaeon | reverse complement strand
GATACCCTTGAAAGGGCAGTAAATCTACTTAGAGACAGTGCAATGGGAGCCCTACCTGTGGTAGAAAATGGAAAGATTGCAGGTGTAGTTTCCAGAACAGACATAATAAAGAACATTGAGGAATTCAATGAACTCAAGGGTGTTCAGACTTTTGATCTAATGCAGGATGCCTATTTCGCAAAACCTGATGAAGATCTGGAATCAATACTGGAAAAAGTCAGGGCACACGATGTTGACACAATCAATGTGGCGGACGAAAAAACGAATCTTATTGGTCTGATCAGAATTGAAAACATACTGGATTATGAGATGAAAACAAAGGAGAGAGTCAGAAAAGGGGACTTCACAGGAGAGAGGAATCATCCAGATATAGACATTAATTCTCTTATGGAACAGCCTGTATTTTGTTATGAGGATGAAGATCTTTTCACCGCATCTGAGGAACTTGTTAAAAACCATCTTCACAATATAGCAATATGTGACAAGGGAAAGAAAATAGTAGGAGTACTGAGTGTGGATGATATAATAAGTTCACTCTGGTCAAAGGAAAGTACGGAAGGCATTCTTGTGAACATATCAGGACTTGGTGCAGGGGATACTGATCTATATTCTACAATATATTCAATGGTCGAAAAATTTACCGAAAGATATTCTAAGCTGGAAAATTTAAAAAATGGAACCATGAATATCCATGTTGTGAAGCACCATAGTGAAGAAGGAAGGATCAAATATTCCATAAGAACAAGGTTGATTGGAAGAAAAATAAACATGACCGAAAGTTCCTCAGGCTGGAATTTTGGAAAGGTTCTTTCTGATATATTTGATGATTATGAATCAAGAACAAAGAGGGAAAAGGAGAAGAACTAAGCATGATTGAACTGATGGACAGGATTCTGGACAAACTGGAAAAGGGGGCAAGATATGGTGAAGTAAGGTACATGTCTGGAGAAAGCACCGGGTCATCCATGAGAAATTCAGAGTTTCAGGGGGAAGGTACTTCATCAGGAGAGGGAATTGCCATAAGGGCCATGAACGAATCCATTTCCATGGGATTTATTTCATCTTTTGATTTTGACAGAATACAGGAAATTATAGACAGGGTAATAAGGAACAGTCACCGAGGAGGTCGAAACAAGCTTGACGTTTCTGGAGGAATCAAAGATAAATGGGATGCTGTTGGAAAACATAAGGTAGAAGATATTCAAAGTTCAGACAGAATGGAAATCATGAAAAACGCTGATGAAATGATGAAGACATATGGTCTATCAGTAAGAATGAACGCAATATATCATAAGAAAATCAGGCAGATATACCAGAACACTTCAGGTAGCCTGATAGAGTCTAACCTTTCAAGAATCGGATATTTCATGGTAGGTGGTTATAAAGAAGGGACATCCTTTGAAGAAATTTACAGACAGTTTGGTACTACAGGTGGAATGGACAACTTCAAGGAACTAGAAATACAGAAAAAGATTGAGGATGCGGTGAAAAACCTGAAGGAGATTTCAAAGTCCCCATCAGCAAAGCCTGGAAGGTATGATGTGATTATCAGTCCAGAAATAGCAGGTATAGTGGCACATGAATCTTGCGGTCATCCAACAGAATGGGACAGGATATCTGGAAGAGAAGGATCACTTGCTGGCGAATCCTTCCTGACAGGCAAGAAATACCCGTTCAGGATAGGCTCACCAGTGGTAAATGTAATTGACGATCCAACTTTGAAGGGAAGCTACGGATATTATAAGTATGACGATGAAGGAATAAGGGCAAGAAAGAGATATCTGTACAAGGATGGAATGACAAACGAATTTATCCACAGCAGGGAGAGTGCCGCAAGTTATGGAGTTGAGCCTAACGGAGGTGGGAGAGTTTCCGACTGGGATATGGAGCCTCTGGCAAGAATGAGTACTACGTATATAGAACCGGGTCAACATACATTTGATGAGCTGGTTGAAGATATCAAGAATGGAATTTACATAAAAAGTTATACGGAATGGAATATAGATGATATCAGATTCAATGAGAAGTATGTTGGAAGTGAGGCATTCCTGATTGAAAATGGAAGACTAAAAGGCAGGGTAAGAAAGCCTGCTATTGAAACAAATACAGTCAATTTCTACTCCTCAATAGACGCTGTATCCAATGAACTTGAATTCTCCGCTGGAACATGTGGAAAAGGCGATCCAGAGCAGGGGGTTGACACATGGATGGGTGGTCCAAGCGTCAGATTAAGGAATATATACATATCCTGAGGTAAAATTATGGCTGACTTAAATTTAATTAAAAGAAATGTAAAGAAACTAAAGCTAGATTCCTATGTGATCAGGTTGATAAAAACCAATATAGAACAGATAAGGTTTTCAAACAATCTGGTAGATCTTAGAAATTACTGGACAAGGGAGGGCATTTCAATATTCCTCAACTCAGGAAAGAAGATAACTGAAATAAGTCTTGATAACGACTCTAATATAGAAGAAAAAATAGAGAAATCTTACAGATCTATGATAAAGGGGGAAGAATCAAATACGTTC
>JAKBGP010000323.1 GCA_021833045.1 Thermoplasmata archaeon | reverse complement strand
GAGATCACTTGAAATTAAATGCTTGTAAATTTGTGTGGATTGAATTGAGGGACTTCTGAGCTAAGCATGTATTTCCTTAGATCTATAAATCTTATCTCGCTCGCAAATCTCAACCTGCTTTGATATTCCTGTTCAGAAATTCCAGGTCAAACTTATTCATACTTTCATTCATTACTTCCCATTAGATATGAGTGCAATGCAGTTTTATGATAGCGCAGGAGTTCATCTGCTCTGATTCGATTTGATTCCGCTTTCGTTCATCTGTATATTTCAGTTTATTTGTTTGTGCCATATGTCCGTTCATGCTGGGTATCCCTAAAATGTTTCTATAAAGGAAAAAAATGAGTAAATGAGAGAAAATACATATTCCGTGGATAATATGGCCTGAGAGATTGAATTAACGTTGAGACACCTCTCTCATAATCAAGTGTTGATTTCAGCCAGCTGCCAATACTTGTTCCATACAACTGTATCTACAATATATATTGGCCCCTTGAGAGTCTCTATTTTTTCATCCAAATAACCTATTGTTAAATTTTCTTCAAAATATCTTCTATTACAAGGAAATATCTTAAATTTCAATAACGATGATTTTTGCTTGGCCCCTTCTTCCATTTTTATGAGCAGAAAATAAACTCTAACATCACTCATTTCCTTCCAAAATTCCTTAGCAACTAAATTTACACTCAAGGATAGTACAACCAAAATTATTGTAGACATTGCGAACAACATAAGCAAACCATATAGAGAGTAATGCAGAATAAAAGCCAGAATAGATATAATTGCTGTAATAACCAAGTATACAAATATCTCCCTTCTTATAGGTAAATACTCCTTGTCATGTTTCCCATTAATTTTTTCCCCCGAATAGTTAATTTTTTCTCCGAATTCATCCTTATTACTTCTCTCTTCTTTTTTAAGTATATCTGGAAACCAGTCAACAAAACTCTTTAATTGCATTGGTACAATAGATCTGCATTGTTTGAGCAAAACAGTTCTTTCTTTAATTGAATGATCTATGTTTGACAATGAGTGAAGCAATGAATTGAAACTTGAAAACGAAAAATAATCTGACTTTTCACATGCATAACTCTTCAAGTATGTTGTGCTTTTAGATATTGTCCTTCTGATGACAAATGTTAATCCACTATAAAGAATCAAGAGCATCATAAGTCCAATTAGACTTATGAAATACGAAGCAAACTGTACGAATGTGAAATATCCGGTTACATTTATGTAACCAAAAATACCAACTATTATCTGAATAGAAAAAGCAAAAACAGCAAATATTGAGGTATATCGGAAGATATTAAACTCGAAGTTTCTAGAAGTGAAGAAATTCTTATCTTTGAGTAGGATTTCATCAACTAGACCACTTTGAAGTGAATGTGGTAGATTTTCCATCTTTAGTCAACGATATATTAATAATAATCATTGCTAAAAGAATAGGTCGTTCACTTCATAAACACATAGCCAACCGAGTATCATTTTGGTCTTCCTCAAAAATTGGGTTTAATTGTTTTGAATGCATATATAATTTAATTTACCTTCAAATTGAAAGTATGCAAATTATTATTTAGACCCTATTCGTATCTCCTAATATATTCAGAATTTAGAGGTCGTTTATCATTACATTTATTAATTTCAACAGAACAAATAAAGGAAACGGTGAATTCAGATTATGGTGCGAGCATGACGATTCATATGATTGCTGGCACGTCAAAGCAGCATGCACATATCCTCATGTGCAGAAGATGATGATGCACTATAAGGAGAAATCAAAGGTATGCATGAATTGCCATACAAGCAATGAATCCGATGCCATATTTTGCAAGCACTGCGGAGTGAGGCTGTGATGATGAATTTAGAGATACAAAATCTGGAGATGTGGTTTGAAAGTGGAAATAAAAGATCTGGAGAACTTAGAAGGTGGTAAACTGAAGGCTTTTGTATCTCACAGTAAAAAGGACAAAAATGGTAGAACATTTATAGAAACTATTTTTGCAGGGGTTGAAAATTCGGCTTATTTCTATTCCTATCAAGGAACACATCCCCCTCATGCACAAACATTGAAAAATGTTATTACTACAGAATGTAAGTCTCTAATCGTGCTTTTGTCCAGTTATCTATTGTCAAAGAAACACACAGCATCCTGGGTGAGTTATGAAGTAGGGATAGCACATGCAACTGGATTAAATGTCTGGGTATTTGAAAACATAGAAGATGACCCTATTAATATGCCGATTCCTTATGTTTCTGCTTATGTGCAGAGGAAAAGCGAATTGAAATTAAGGGCAACTCCTGCCTATGATACTATAGGAGATTTTGCTGGAACTAAAATCCCAGAAGTAACGGATGTTAATTCTATAAATGCTCACAAATACTATGGTAAGATAACATGTCCAAATCATGAATGTAAAGCAGAGTATACAATATTCTTATTAAACAAAAAGTATCGCTGCCCTGTGTGTAGAAAGAGCTATAATGCTGGAAAGGTCAGTGGACTGCAACATAATAGGTGATTGAAATGGTAGTGGTGT
>JAKBGP010000322.1 GCA_021833045.1 Thermoplasmata archaeon | reverse complement strand
GAAGCCAGAATACCTGAGCAGGAAATTTCACAGTATAGAAGAAACCGATGAATACAGCATACTCTGTCAGAAAGCAACAGATGAAACTCTTGAAACATTCAAGAAAGCTGGTCTTCACAATGTAGGAGTCGGTGGAGAAATGTACAGATGGGAAATGTATGAACATTTTGCTAAAAGGGTTTCAAACATTGAATTTTACGGGCTGGTCAGATCATTTGATAACAGGTATTACAAGAAGGGAAGTGTGATGGGGATTCCAGAGAGAAAAAAACCATTTCATCTGGAAGAGTTGGAATATTTACTCAGGACCACAGGGAAACCACTGAAGGTTCCAATCACGGGTGCTTATACGATGATGGACTGGTCATTCAATGAGCATTATAAAAGCAGGAGGGAACTGGCCATGAGATTTGCAGAACTCATTCACGAGGAAATAGAAACACTTCAAAAAGCATGGAACAAATCAGGCAGGAAGGAAAAGCTGGAAATACAGATAGATGAACCTGCAACAACAACTCATCCCGCAGAAATGGATATTGTGGTTGATTCAATGAATGCATCAATTGAAAAATTCAGGAATATTGAATTCACGATCCATGTGTGCTACAGCAAAGATTACAGAATCCTTTATGACAGAATTCCTGAAATGGGATTTCACGGATATAATCTGGAATATGCTAACAGAGACTCACTTTCAGTCAACAAAAAGATCAGAGAGGGATATGAAGACCTGAGATATTTCAGGGAAATTAATGACACACTTCAGGAAAAGAGATTTATAGGACTTGGAGTAACAGACGTGCACATTGACACCATTGAATCCCCTGAATTGATTGAGAACAGGATTAATTATGCACTAGATATCCTTCAGGATCCGAAACTCGTGAGGATAAATCCAGATTGCGGATTGAGGACAAGATCAAGGGAAGTAGGATTTGAAAAACTTCTAAATATGGTTGAGGCAACCAAAAAAGTTGAGGAAAAAATGTGATGACCCTTCAACTCTTTATGTGAGCTATGAAAAATTTATAATCATAACAACCATAGGAAATCATGAATGAACAAAATCCAATTGAGAAATTATCCTTTGCCGAACTAAAGTCAATTGCCAAAAAATCTGGGCTCAAAACAATTCCTAGAACCTATAAGAAGGCGGATCTCATAAAATATATTACAGAAAATTCGACAGAGGAGAAAAGGAAAGCATGGATAAAAGAGCTTAATGAAAAGGAAGTGAAGGTAGAAGAGAGAAACAATGCAGTTCCAAAAAAGGATGAAAAGAATGAATCTTTCTCAAGGAAGGAGTACATAGTGGATCTACAGAAGGAGAAGATACACAGAATCGTGGTTGAAGCAGCCTGTGAACATTTTAAGGAGCCCCTGCCGAAGGGTACAGGTGTTAATTTTTATGATGGGATGAGCGACGAACTCCTGAAGCACCTTCATGACGTATTTGTTAAGAAATATGACGATCCCGAAGGAAAGAATTTTGAGCTAAGGAGTGCGAACTGGCTGGTATACAGGATCAAGGAGGTTGGAGCAATAAGGACCAGACACACATTGCCAAACACCCAGGAACTAAGGTTGATAGGGTTTGACGTTGAGGGATTGCCTTACTTTATAGGGGAATTTTCAAACACCGGAATGACAGATCAAAATTTCAGGAGGGGAATTGAAAATGCCAGGAAGGTTCTGGAAAATTATGGACCAAAACTATTGAAGAAATATAAAAGCGCATGGATGAGGGTCTATTATTTTGTTCCAGAGGAGCATTCTGATAACTTCCTTAAGATCATCACCAGTGATAAATCCATAGCAGGAGATGGAACAATAAGAGTAAAAAGAGGTTTTCTTAAACAGGATTATTTCATAAAGATTTCAGCATTTAAGGTCAATGGGAATAAATACACTGAAATACACGCTGATAAATCATAAATCAGATCCATTAATTATCCTCAGATGTATTCTTCTTGATATTTCAATCATGGGACGAATTAATAATTCTGCACTACCTGCTATGAAAAGATACACACCGATCACCTCATTGGCCGAAGGAAATATGGTCCTTGGAAGAAATTCAAAACTTCCAAGAAGGAACTCGATTCCAATTAGAATATCGTTTCCTATGGAAAGATAAGAATAAATGTGGGAAATCCTTGTAGATATTTTCTCAAGCTTTTGGAATTTCTTCATTCTATAACCGAATTCACTTTCAGTTACTATCGATCTGAACCTCAGTATCAGTTCATACAGCCCTCCAGAAACCAGTAAATCATATGACCCATTAATCAGGGCAGTCCTTCTCGCGTCGCTTATACCTGAAACATATGAATAACCACCATTACCATAGAGACCACGCTTAATCATGAATGCAAGTTCTATGAACCACCTCTTAGTCTCATATTTCTTAAAATTAAAATTCTCTTTGCTGTTTCTTAAGAGCTCGTCAATAAAAATTTGAGTCCTTCTATCATTTAAGAAGCGAGGAGATAGAATTATTGGAATAAGTGCCCTATTCAGATCATCCCAGTTTGAACCGC
>JAKBGP010000037.1 GCA_021833045.1 Thermoplasmata archaeon | reverse complement strand
GATTATCCTGGCTATACCTTCATGGTATCGAAAAATGTCACTAAAACGGGAAAAGATGAATTCAGTTATGATACAGAGGAGATATTCCTCATACTGATGGAGAAGGGAATGCTGACACTCCACCAGAATCCTTCTTCTGTGGTGCAGCATTCTATTGATTCCATTGGGAACCGTGCCAAGACCGTCAAGAAGGAGAAAAATTTCCCTTCACTGGTGATGCACCAGGTGTTTGATTTTTCTGTGGATTCTTTCTTCAGCGCACTTTCTGACATGGAGAACTGGCTTGTTTCGGTCAGGGTTGATCTGCTGGACTTTGATAATATCACTTCCAAGGAGCTTAATGACCTGAAAAATATAATGGCCTTCATTTCCCGGGCCAGATCGGAGATGGGAAATCTCAGAATCACTTTGACACAGCACAGGGATGTGATGTCCCTTGCACAGAATGATGCAATAAAGTTTCTGTCACCTGATCTTTCCCATGATTTCAGGGATATCTATGATCATACATTCCAGATGATTGAGGCACTAGATTCGTATACTCTTAGAGCAGGTGATATCAGGGATTTGTATTTCACCCTTAGATCAGCGTATACCGATAATATACTGAGGTTGCTGACCTTAGTGGCCACCATTTTCCTTCCCCTTACATTCCTGACAGGTTTCTATGGAATGAACTTCACAAAAGGATTTTACGAACCTGCTTCATCTTCTATCTATGGGTTTTATGGTATGGTAGTTGTCATGCTGCTTATTTCCTCAGTACTTCTTTTAATATTCAGAAAACGTGGCTGGGTATGAAACCATTTGCAATATCTTTTTCAAATGGATCACAAGGATTTATCTCTTGCTGAAGGATATTTTCCTTACCATTTTCCAATTTGCAATCAAGATAATGTTTCGTCGAGTTCAGCAATATATCCCCTACACAATATAAGTGACTCCTCATCTTGTCATTATGTTTGTTCGCATTAACTAAGTAAAGTGTGTTTTTGCATCTGTCTTTCATCAACCTTTCTGTTTTCTCTTCTAATAATTCCCTGATTTTTCATCTACTGATGATAAATCTCTGATTCAAATAATTTCAATAAAAAATAAGGGAAAATAGGCATAATTTGAACTATTTGGTGGAATGCTTTCCTGAATAACTAACGAGGACTTTTTCATTCAACGCATATGCGCCATCACAAGCTCGTGCTAAGTCTCCGTTTTTGTCTTTTTTAGCAGTCCATAAGTATACTCTTGAACCTTGATCTTGGACATATCTAACAGCGGGTATGAAGTCAGAATCACCAGAAACTAGTATTAAGTTTTGTATTGTATTGTTTTTTGTGAGTGTGATCATATCAACTGCAAGTTGAATGTCAACTTGTTTTTGTACATAGTGAAGCCCCTGCTTCTGCTTTTCACCACGCCTTATTGTAAAGTTAGTCAACTTCTCTAAAGAACTCAATAAGAGCTCATTGGACTTGAACTCACAATCGTACACATAGGTCTTCCAGTGGGATGAGTTATGATTCTTACATAACGTGCCACAAAAAGACATATAATCTAATTTGAACCCATTTTCCACTTCATTTAAAACTTCCTTTTTTAAATAATAGTTATCTATTAACACTGCTGCCCTTTCTTCAGTCATTCTTATAACCGAAATATAAATTTGCTAATGGTATATATAATATTGGTTACCCAAACATTCTAGACATTAAACGAATTAAATTTGAAACGCATTTTAGTGGATCTATCAATGATGACATATACTAATTCAAAATTGAACTACTTAAATCATTCAGGGAATTATAAATTAAATTCAAAGAGAAATTTAATCAATCACCATTCAAAGAGCAGTACCAGATATCCTATTTTGTGTCTATAATCATACTTTTATTGCAGGTGAATGTAATGATACATACAATCTCCTTATCTCAGATCAAAAATCACTTCATAAAAAAGAATACCAAGTGTCGATCGTTTCAAACGTTAAGTTACCAGTAAAAAAGAGTCAAGAAGAAAATGTACCTATAACAAGCACACCCTTTTCAGTTCTTATAGATGGAGAGATATTTTTATTTCTATTCCTGTAATGAATCAAAAACCTCAACAATAGGCTTAATTAAAATAACGATGAATAGGACAATTAAAAAGGGAATTACGTTTGAGAAGCCATTCTTATATGCAGAATCGACCGCGTTTGACAAATAGAAAAACAGAACAGAATGCATGGAATCCGCAATAACTAATATTATTAAAATAATGAACACTGCTTCGAATTTTTTTTCGAAATTCATGGTATTAATATTGTGTCAAGGTATATAAAGATTTCTTTAATATATTAAAATAATTATTTTAAACAAAAATAACTTTTTATTGCATTAAATAGCGTTATTTTTTTAAAAAAAAATTTTTCATAAATTCCTCCATATTTTTTATATAAAAATTCCCATAAGTTTTGTTATATGTTTTGTTATATGTTTTGTTTCCCGTGGTGCAGCTTCAAATTCTGACATCGCCAGGAGGATTGAGAGCCAGAAAGATTCCCTCTTGGCCCAGTTGAAGGCAGAATATGAGGGGAAAATAACAATGCTCGAGGTTACCCTCAGGAAGATCACGACTGTGGGCAAGGGAAAGAGGTATGATAAGGCAGTGGGCCAGGCTGAAAGGTTCCTTGAGGACATGGATGACATGCAGGCTATAGTGGGAAAGGATAAGAGTCTTGCTGACAGGCTGGAAAGCATGAAACTACGACTTTCCGGCACTTAACCATAATTATAATATTTTTACAACTGTACGTTAGTTATTTTTTCCCTGAAATGCGCAGTTTGAATTCATTTTTTTTATTATTTTGCACAACGCCCTATATTATGGGGTTTCAATCAGGAAAAATGGTGAAACGCAATCCATTTACGAAGGAATTCATCTCAGGGCGGAAAGATCAGTTCGACGTTGACTATGCATTGTTCAGGAAAGCGATTGATGAAACAAAGACAATGGAAGAACTAATCTCATTCCAGGAGGAAAAACTGAAGTTTGTAATCTCCAAGATAGCTGAGTCCAACTCCATAGAGCTGATGGAAGGACTGGAATTATTCTGATATTTTCAGAATATCCATAATTTCCTTTATTTTTTTAGCCAGATCAATTCCTTTTTCAGTGAGAGATATCATGTTCCTGGGAGGATGTTTTGTATTGTCTATCCTCGTTTTTACGAGTTTTAGCTTTATGGGTAGCCTTCTTGCTTATCCAAAATTATACGATCGATTTCAGTAATCTCAAAGATGCATCCGCTACCCGCAAGAGAATTTTTGCCGGATACCGCAATTCATTTTCACATGATCTAATTATTTGGTCTCTGATCCTGCATTGAAATCTCCCTGCTTATCGTATCGCTACTGGCATAAGCGCTCAGCCAAAGAGCTATGATTGTCACCCAGAACACGGGCACAGATAAGACTTGTATAAAGAATAAAATTATACTGAGCACCGTGATAATTATACTGATGAGAAGGACTAATTCCACCAAGACCTCCCAACCCTTTTTATTGCTACCCAACACCGTTTTTCTTCTATGACCGGAAAATAGCCCTAACCCTATAAAGGCAAGCGAGGCAAGGACTATCAAAACGAGTTCACCCAATTCAACTTTAGTGTATTCTTTTCCCACAGAACCCACTACAAGATTTGCCAGCATGATCGCAACGCCGAAAGCACCGACCAAAATCATGAAGGTCAATATACTGTACGGCTCATGTATCCAACGGTTTCCGCTGACTTTTCCAACGAATCGAACCCAACGATCAAAACCTCTGGGAAAATACGCGCTTACCAAGATTATTCCTAATACAGTTCCGAACACCATAACGATTTCAGCAGCCCATCCATAGAAATGTGGAACATAGTTATCGAACCAAATAGTAATCAGAAGCATTAGGAAAAGCGAAATGCCCAATCCTAATGTTGTCAGTCTCCATAACCTGTAAGGAATGAAACCACTAGAGGCTTTGTTGTCACTTAACTTTTCTTCGAGGTACAAATCGCCATAAGATGGGCCGTTGTTAAAAAGTCTGAATTCATAGGGTTTTTTCGATCTGTAATTTACGCACTCTATTGTAACTGAACACTGAAATTCTCCAACATCAATTTGGTTGTCAGGATTGCGCCTCTCAATATGCCGGAAATTCTCCGGTTCGTGAATCTAACAGTGTTTATCATCCTTCCATTTCATAGCTACATCTAATCGCTTTGTCTCTCTTGGGTAAATGTTTTCAAACTTTGATTCTTCAATGCCTACAAGGTCGACCATTACTTTATTTTCACAAATGTATTGAGGTAGAATAGGATCTCTTTTGGTCGCCCATTTTGTAATAAAATGTTTCTTGTCGGGTTTGTTAACAATGATTGTTCCAGAGCAGTGCATAGCGATACCTCCTCCAAGTAGCCCTGCAGACTTGTTTGTAATAAACAAATGAACAAATTTAGCTCCGAAATCTAGGTTAGGCTTTTCATCTTTCTGAACAGTGATGACAATACGGGGTCTCTGGAAAACATAAATAAATATAACTGTGATAAAAGTTGCTAGAAGAGGCCATACCCATGTTTCAAAAATTCCCAATAAATTTTCCAATAACGCTGAAGTCATTTTTTATCTTCTCCCACTAGAAACACCGAGCATAGGTATAAACGTATATGAAAACCACAAGATTCCTGGAATCTCCACTAAACACACGATGCATATGTTGTCAACGACTGTATGATGATAAATTATATCGGAAGTTCCATGAAATTTCTTTGCCCATTTCTCATGGAACTTCCGATATATAGTGATAATCAATGTGTTCTTACCTATTCTTTGTAAAAATTCTTACTCATTATATAGCCATTTTTTAAGTTGTGCCAGTTGTTCACCAATTCTGCCTTCGGTATGTGTTGGATCATGCTTTCCTAATACTGTTCGATATAGAGGGCTTCCGAAAACTAACACATCTTGATATGAATTTAAGAGGGTGCTCACCTCCCTTGAAAACCTTTTCTTGTATTGTAATGCCTTTTCTTTAGTCATTTTTTCATCATAATATTCTATTATACTGTCCTTGCTTATGAGTCCGTATTTAGCTGAAATTATTCGAATGTCTAACCCATTATTATTCCTAAGATATTTTCTTACCACTTTATAGGAAGGACCATCATAGACTTCCAGTGAAGGCCCAGGGTTACCATTTTTCCTTTGTGAGCATGAAAGAATAAGGAGCCGATTTTTTTCTATCAACGGGAAAACTTCATTTCTCAGATAATTTTGAGTTTGCAAGAATCTATCATTAAGCGCGTGACTCTGTTTTATATCATAGCGGAAAATCCAACCCTTGTAATCTGCTCCCCAGACATCCAACTCTTTGAAAAGACCTATTCTAGGTCTACTGAACGCCCCCAACAAAAAAATCTCATCGTGAGGGTACTTCCGTCTGATTGTTCTAACAAGCTCTACTAAAAATTTTTCCTTCTTAACCTTTACCATTCTTTTGTGTTTTTCCACTTTAGTAAGAAGGCCACCAATGGCCACCATGGCATATCCTATCTCCCTCTGTGCATTGTAGCTTTCGAGATATTCTTCCAAAGTATTCCCCTGAGCAACCCCTACCAGATTGAACTTTTCGTTCAAACTCTGGTTTTTGTGGACTTTTAGTCCTTCCTTTGCGCTTTCCAAAGTTTTCTTTGGATCTCTATAGTAATCTTTTATTATTCCATGGGTGACTCCCATTTTAATATATTCATTAAAGAGAAGTTTATACGGCACTTCCTTTCCCTGATAAATTCCAGAATCCCCAATTTTCCATTTTGCAAGATTAAATTCATTAAACTTTTTCTTGAAATTATCTGTAGTGAAAGCATGAGACAATATTCCAAAATCACCCTTAAATTCTTCTAAGCCTTCAAGAATTCTCAGGGAAACTGGCCTGTCTGCGACAAAAAATGGTGTAAATGTCATCTCCTCACGAGGTCCAGATAAGTTATTAACTTTGCGATGTTTCTAAGATGTTTGAACGCCCAAATCACCTGAGATTCTTTCATTAGCATCTCTTGCAGTTGTTGGTATTGGAACTCCTTTCAATCCAGTTGCTTCATGACTAATAACTAACCAGTTTCCTCTTCTAAATGTAAAAGTTGGAGTTAGTTGCTCCTCACTAATGCCAAATGCTTCAGCGACTCTTTTTCGATCATCGGCTCTTGGAAGTTTACTTACGAAATAAGTGTGTAGGTTGGACATTACCTCAGTATCAAGCAGGGAAGAACGTTGCGTTGAAATCCCAAGACCGAGTCCGAATTTTCTTCCCCTCCTGGCTAGGGTGACGCATAGTTCTCTTACCATTAATGTGTCCTCATCTGATCCGGTTTGTGGTATAAACAGATCGGCTTCATCAAATATGAAGGTGATGAATGGACTTCGAGTTGTCATATGGCGCCTTCTTTCATAGACATCGTTTCCCAACAATGCTGCGAAATGCTTGATGTCTGAATCTCTACGCCCGGTTATTATCACTGTCTGACGATGTTCTCTATTGCTCACCCTTTCGATTAGGCTATCAATCGGTATAATAGCATCTGGAGGTATTTCGGCAAGTCTCCTCGCCTCGACTCTTAGTATATTTAGGGATCTATCAAGAATTCCCTCAGCAGTTCCCCTTGTGTTTTGTGAAGTAATGGCATCAATTGGGCCATGGTTAAGTTCATGTTCCGCAAAATTAATGGCATTACTAATAGTCTCTTGATTTAAGGGCTGATCGATATATCTACTTGTCCAATCTTCCATTACTTGCCTCATTGCTTCCTTTACCTGTACCCCAGTTCTTTCATCAGTTTGTTCTCTGACAATCTTTCTAATGAGAGTGGCAACATCTTTAAAAGGTAATACTATTTTAGTTCTATGAAACACGTTTGTAAGGCCCTGCATTATTCTGTTTCTGAATGATTCGTTGTTTACATACATTTCTTGCAAAGGGGGAGGGAGCCTCAATTGCTGTCTCATAATTTGCAAGATTTCTGGACTCGGATCTTGAGAATTGTTTCCCAGAGCACTAGATACATTGCTATGAAGTGAGTCAGAACCTATATGGATATACGTGATTTCTTCAGGAGTCCCTATACACCTATCTATAAATAGACCAAGGTATTCATCATTTGGATCCATTATTATGAAATTTGCTAACGGTTCTTTATTTTCAAAACAAAGAGAAGAAACCATAGATGAAACAAGATTCGACTTACCCACTCCAGTGAACCCGAAAATTCCGAAATGGGTCGTAAGAAGGCTTTCCTGGTCTAACTTAACGTTCAGTTCTTCAAACTTCTTATGCTGAAGGGGAGATTCAGGCTGATCACCCAATCCTTGATTTATTATGGCATCTACCATTTCCATGCTAAGTGGCCGAACCTCTGCACCAATCATTGGTAGATTTCGTTCTTCTCCCAATCTAGGTAAATCAGAGTCCACTCTTGGGTTGTATGAAAATTGGTATCCTGTTGGAACCGCTTGAATTGCGATTGTAGTTGTCAGATGTAATGGTTTTTCCTCTTGGGTTTCCCAATCCTCCTTGATAGATCTCATTGACTCGAATACATGCCCAGGGTATGCATTCGTGCCTTGTGCTGCAAAGTGCACAGGAAATACCTGACTTAATGCCAGAACAGAATATACATGCTCTCCATTTGAATTTGGGGTATAGTTTTCAATTCCCACTAAGTCCCCTACCTGTAACCCATCCAAACCAAGCCTCGTGTATTGACACATTAAGTCATAAATATATCTACCCTGTTCATCTGGAGTTATTTTGGTAAGTGCTGACCTGGCGCCGTGTAATCTTTCATCATCAAATGGATTTTCTGTCATCTTTTTCCCTCCCTTACTTGCCTAACTGTCCTGTGTATTGGGTTAGCTCTATCTAACCACTCTGAAGACCTTAACATTGGTTCAACCATCCTTAGCACTGATTTGGCTCCCCTGTCTGCATGATGCAATGGATCTGGGTAACCTATAACTTCTGGAAAAACGTTCCTAGTCAAGACAGACAAAAGGTACATCTGCAATTCCCCTTCATGGTCTGTGTCCAATGAATCTAACTGTACAAAAGGTTCCAATGTTCCCAGCTCTCTATCTCCTTCTATGACTGTTACCCTGTTTGGAGGGTGAGCGTTGGGATGTATTAATCGGTCAACAAAAATAACATGAGACATCATTGGTTCTGCAAGATCATTTCTTTCAAAAAGAAACTGAACAAGAGATTTCATTATAATGTTTGGCTGCACCAGTACATTCCCTCTTACACCTTGTAATTTAGCTTCCGAGGAGCCAAATTCCTTTCTCATTCTTAATGTCATGAAGACGGCGTCAAATTCAGTAGAACTCCAAGGACCCTCTATTTTGTCATCTATGAACGGAATTCTTTCGAATGTCAGTCTATCTGTAGCAGGTATACGTCTTGAGTTAAAGCTGAATCGTCCAATATAGCGCATAACACCTAAATAATGGTTAGTAAAATATGACGATGCAGAATCTTTTGATACCCCGATAACCGTAATCATATTCTTCCAGGCGTTTTCAAATGTTAACCTGAGACCTATTGCAAGGAGGAAGGAAATCTCATCTTGGGAGAGAAATCTATTTCTTTCATTTCCTGTTTCATCACGGAAAGTGTATACTAAGATTGAAGGGTCTTTTTCCTGGAACAATTTATTGCAAAAGTATAGGAAAAGACGCTCGATTTTCGCTGGAGAATTAAGGTAATCTTCATTCAGCCTTAAAACTTTACCATCTTTTTTAACAAGCGCATCACTTGGATTGCCATTCTCGTACATCTTTCCATACTTGTCGCATTCCCAAATGAGTTTGATCTGACTCTCTACCACACTCACAGGTAATCTTGCATCTATAGAAAAATCCTCAAGATTTAGACTTTTGGTAGAAGATTCGTAAAGTTTCGCTATGGCTCTTTCCCATAATCTATGAGATTTACGAGATGGCACATCCATTTCAGAATTCCAAGGTTTAGAATAACCAACGAGTAAATCCGGATACCAGATACTTTCTCCCACTATCTGAACGCCTGAAAACCTCAGTTCTCTTACATTTGGTGTAGCATTAGCGAGAACTGATGAGAGGGAATGATCCCAGAGTATTATATGGGGTCTATCTGCACCAGAAGCACCACGGTAACACATGAAGATCTCGGCCAGGAGCATAAGAGATGTGTCTAATCCTGAAGCTGATATCCTCTCAGAATCATCGACGAGGAACCTATTATCTGGATCAATTACAGTAAGATCTTCTGGGGACAAGGGTAAGTATGCAACTAAGCTACTGTCATCATCCGGTTCAGACTCTTGGTACGACAATAAAGGAGGGTTATTTTGAAGCGCCATCTGTCCTTTAACAACATAGGCTCCGCCATAAAATATCGCTAAGTCAGATGTGTCTATTTTCTTACAAGCTCCATCAATAGCCCAAAACCTTAGTGTTGAACTCCTGTATCTTTGCTCAAGTTCCCTGTGCATCTCCTTCCTGAATGCTTTATTTCTAAAAAGATCAGCATATTGTACAATGTGGTTCTTAAGGAACTCATTGTAAAATTCCTCTAACTCAATGGTGCTTTCCACAACTCTTTTTTCGAGTCTTGATCTTGTCTGTTCAAGAGCTTTGTCATAGAGATTGAAAACGTTTGAAATATTAGATCTGTTGACCACTATTACGACCTCATAATTGCTTCTTTAGAGCATCATTCATTAGCTCTTCTATCTTGTTTACTTCTTCGTACACCTTTTTCACACTTCCTTTCCTTTCTTCAAGTTCATTCATCTTTTCACCCCTTCAATTTGTCGATAAGAGAGCTCGCTTCTTTCCTCGTCAGTTCCTCTATGCTCGTCTTCTTCAGATCCGAGAGGAACTTCTTCGTGTTGTCCAGTTCCCTGTCTGTGTTCTGTAGATTCTTTATGAACTGCAACTGCTTCCTGGATGTCTTATCGGATGTCGGAGATGTGCCCCTGGGCATTTTCAATCAGTTTGTCTATCAGACTGGAAGGTTCCTGGAAGGAGAGTTCTTTCAGGGGGCCCTGGTCTTATCTTTCAGGTATTTCTGCAATATTTCCTCCCTTTCCTGTGATTCATTTCTTAACTTGTTTTTAAGATTCAACCAGTTTTTTGTCGGTTCGGATTCTGCCATTTAATCATCCGACTCTATGAAATTTACTAATTTAACGCCAACCTCATTTAGATAAACAAAGTTTGGTTCATGTCTTTGTGACCTGTTTCTTATTTTAAATTCTGGTGCTTGAGGATCGTTTCTATTGAACAATAGAAGCCCTATGCCAAAATTTATGCATAGTGCTTCCAGTCTAGCCAATCCATCAGCATCTGAATCATCGGGCACTGCAACGTATGATTTGTGGCAAAATAGAAGATATGATGCTGCCTGACCAAAAGCGGTTATCAACTCATCATACTTCGTTTCCACTTTAAGTTCACCGGCAACTAATTCCGGATGCTTTTGAAAGCTTGATGTGGTTTTTATTTTCTGATACCCAAAAACATCGGGAGTTTCCCACTTCCTAAAAAGTTTAGATTTACCTACCGGTTTAGATAAGTTACATTCATCTAAATCATATCTCAAAAATTTTGCAAATTGATCATAAAATTCTTCTTCATCATGCTTTCCTGAACCAGCCTTTTTCATTTCAAATGTTTCATTGGTTGGTTCAGGATTTTCCAAACTTGATTTTAATTTATATATTCGAGGAGTCGGGTCAAGTTTATCTTTGTAATCTTTATGGTTCCTTAAATCCCATATTACTTTATGAATTGTACCAATATTAAACTCCGGGTTTTCTCTATGAATAGCATCTACTAATTCTGAGTACCTTAAACCAGAGGGACGGCTTTCTATTATCTCATATGCTCTTTCCCTTATCTTATATGTTACTTTTGTAGTATCTTTATCTTCCATCATTTTTCACCTCTTTACAATATCTTCACACTTTTCTAGTTCCTTAGCCATTTCCTCGCCTTTCCCAGTTAGTGTTGTATAGTTTTCTTTTTTCCCTTTTGTTTCCTCGATTTTCTGAGTTATCAGCTTCATTTCCTCAAGCTCCTTCAGATCATCGTATGAGCCTGGGATCTCATCCTTGATCTGTGGTACTGTTGCCTTTCCCACCCTTCCAAGGAACATGAGGATCAGCTGAGATCTTGAAAAGAATGATTTCTTAAGAGTGCCCTTTGCAGCAAGGTCTGCATTAAGAAGTTGTTCAGCTACCTGGCGGCCTTTATCAGTGAGAGATACCATTATGGTTTTCCTTCCTTGTATAACATCCCTCTTTTTTACCAGCCCTTCCTTTGAAAGATTTTCAACAGCATTTGTTATAGAATAGTATGAAGTAATAATTTCCTGCATCCTTGTCATTGGTACCTCTTCGTCAGAATGATTTGAATAGAGAAATTTTAAAATCTCTTCAGAATAGCCGGATTTCTTTATTGCCAATTATCAATTAATAAGTTGTAAATATATTAATCCTTTCCATTATCTATGATTACAAATTGGTAATCGGTAAACTTATATATGGACTAAGGTTTACCAATTTATAATGAGTAATCAGAAAGTGTATGGAAAAATGGTAAAGGTACACGAGCCCACATACAATGAACTAAAGAGAATAAGAGATCTCACTGGGGAAAAATCACTGGATTCAGTCATTGAGAGACTGATCAAAGAATGTGAAAGGGTTCATTGTTTGGAGGCCATTGAATGGAATAAATTGAAATTTCTGATTATTTGTATGCTCCACCTTGAGGATGAACGCAAAAGGAGATTGCACGGTGGGAGTGGGTAACCGTGGACAGGATTTCTTCTGAGGGCTTAGCTTTCTATTTTGGGAATGACATTATGCCAATATTTTTTGACTTGGACAACAGATGAGATGCTTTTAAGGAAAGGATGAGTACAAACGGAGGATTGATCAGGTACGGCAAGTGCAGGAAATACCAATTTTTTGGAAGGATTGAGAGGAGGGGTGCAAGCATGATCCAAGAAGTAGTCATAGAAAAAGAGTCCCTCGAATATTATGAGTACCTTGACCAGAAGTGCAGGAAGATAGCCCCTTTCCTTGGGAAGGCAGACGGCTCAGTTAACCCCATGAAGGTTCACATGTTCCTTAGCTTGGCAGTGGTTCCATTCAGTTCATGGGCTAATTCTGGAAAGGAACCCACTGAGATAATGAAGTCACCCAGAGGTACACCCACCTTATGAGCAGTGAGATACAGGCTGAAATATATGATTTGTACAGCAGGGTTCGGGAACCTTATTTTTTTGAATTGATGGAGGAGGTAGCAATATGAAGGAAAAAATCATTATTGTAAAAATGAAAAACGGGGAGTCGCAGGTTGTGGGAGCACTGGGATTTTGATAAAGGTTTCTTGTTTTTCCAGCTCGTTAATTCAGGGTTTCCAGAACATGTTGCAATAGAACTGTGTAATATTTCAGATTCTACAACTTTTTCAGATCTTATTAGGGAGGTTGAATGATGGAAACCTTCGACCTAAGGCAGATCCCTGACCCTCAGACAAGGCTCGATAGGTACATGGATGGGATGAACGGTGAGATCGTCTCTCCGGAAAAGGTTTCCTGGCTGTTCTTTGACAATTTTGTCCAGGCAAACGATGAACTCATAAGGTGGGAATCCAGGCATCCAAATGATTGTTTCAGGATTTCCAGCAATCCCATCCAGCTGAGGATATCCATCCCGGTGGATGAGAAATATAACAGGATCATTCACGTGAAGAACACAGAGAACAGGAGGTACAGGAAATGATCGGGCAGGAAGAGGAAACTGATCCATTGATGGCATCGATGAACTATTTCCCATATTTTGTACCCGAATACCTGGTGAAAAAGTTCGGAGGCGTGAGGCTCTACTACGACATGGAA
>JAKBGP010000321.1 GCA_021833045.1 Thermoplasmata archaeon | reverse complement strand
ATCAAAATACAATCCAGTTTCTCATAATTTTTAGTATGGTGGGAATACATTCTTGGTATGCTTATAGTTATTTTCTCCTCGCGGAGAACTCTTCCTCTCTTCTTTGCATATTCAAGGATAAAGTCCCTGTTTTTGTAATTGTGTAGAAGATAAATATTCTTGCAGTTACGAAAAATAATATCTAAGAATGGAAGATCAGAATCGCGAATTACTGCCCCAAATGGGGGGTTGCAAATTGCTGTATCAAATCTTTCCTCCACATCAGAAATATTTCCAATCACGATTCTTATGTTGCTGAACTTGCGCAAATTCTCTTCAAGAACCATAAGTTGTTCTCGGTCAATCTCCACTGCAACAACTTCATCTGCTCCAAGCATCAGAGCAGAAAAGGATAAGACTCCGGTACCCGCTCCAGCGTCCAGGATTTTTTTCCCTTCAATGTTTCCATCCATTGCGGCCATGAAAACAAGATATGCTGCAGTTGAAGGATCGGTAGGGTACTGTTCAAGATGATTCTTCGGATTGTTAAAAGTTAGAAGTTTTGAAAGAGCCATCTCAATTTTTTTCTTGTTTATATTATTCTTCAGATGCTCCCCCGCCGACAGAGATATCAATGACATTTTTTGCCAATTTCTTTGAGGATTCAAGATCCATTCCCCTGTCTACAAGGAGTTTTTCAATTTTTCGCATGGCTCTCTGTTTTTTCCAGGTGCCGCCTTCATGAGCAGCAATAACAATGAACCTGGCAATTTCTCTATCCACGTTAATTCCAAAGCGTTCTCTCATCTTTATCTGCCATAATGGTATGAGAATCTCTGGAATATTCCGTAAGTTATTGCTCTGCCTTCTCTTTGCAATGATACTGTCAACTTTCTTCCTATCATTCAAAGGCATATTGACTGATATCAACCTTATAATTAAATATAACGTTTCATCGTAATGTGACATCCGGCCACCGCCAAAGACGCGGGCTCACCGTTTGAACTATCCGTTTTAACATCCGTGTGAAGGTCCGATCTTCAGATGTGTGAATTGAGATGTTACAAGCATCTTAATGGTATAAGTATGCCCTCATGAATGATGCATTGGCACTTTCCTGTTGCCTTGTATGACCTTTTTCTGTTCCATTCGTTTGACATTTCGAAAGAATAATATCTATCAGGTAAAGCAGTGAAATTTGTACTCTTGATAATGTATTTCTTACACCATTTGTGTAGTTGTGGTAGGTTAAACAGCAAATTGAATTTAGTTCATTCAGAACCATGAATTCATATAAGTTTTTTAAAAACGGCGTATTTGAAAATGTTCCCTCGAGACACAGCAACGAATCTCGGATAAAAATTGAAGATTTAAGGATTAAAAAAATTATAGTGGAACAATCCTCACTATGTTGCTCCCTCTGATAATGACGGAACCGAGTTTTCTGGTTGTTTCATTTCCTATTTCTTCTACATCATCCATAACCATGTTCATGTATTCGTCATATCCCGTAAGAAGCCCTTCCATTGTTCTATTGTCTTTAAGCAATAGTGATATTTTCTTGTTTAGATTTTCCTCAAGCAGTTTCATTGGCATCATTTTATCTCATCCTCTCAGTTATATTCATCCTCGTCTAATTCTTCTCTTTTCATAATGAACTGAACCAGTCCCCTGACTATCTCCTTCATGTCATTTAATTCCTTTTTCATAGTGCTCAGTTCCCGGCTCATTCTCTCTATTTCTTTTACACTTGTGTCGTTTACCATTATTTCACCTTAAATTCTAAGATTTCCGTAATCAGGTGCAATTTTTCTGCTTTCTGTTCTCTGACAGTTTTCGCAGTAGAGCTCGGAGTTGACAAGCACCATGACATTCCTGCATCTCGTGCACCTAGTTTTAAGCACACCAAGATTTGTTCCAAGAATGGTTAGCTCAAGGTTCTGTCCCACCCTGATTACCTTACCCCTTATTAGATCACCGGTTCTTACGCTGAGTGGTGGCCCCTCATCCCTTCTTCCACCCGATCTGATATAACCTTCTGCATTACATGAAACAATTTCATGTCCTTTCTGAAGACCTGCAACAGATATTGTAATCTGCCTCTGGTCATTTTTTGTAATCTGCCCATACACAATATCACCATTGAAAAATCTCAATTTTTTCTTTGAACCTTCTATGGACATCAGAAATTTTGAATCATTTTTCACTACATTTCCCGGAACCAGCGCAATAAGTTTTCCGCCCATTTCTGCGACATTTCTTCCCGGAACATATTCTTCAGCAAATCCAATGCTGTCTCCTGGCAGAACATAAATATCTTCCTCTGCACTCATTTCTATCAACTGACTACTTCATAATCTTACGTCATTTATTAATGTTTTGAATCAACACATCAATAATAATGAAAATCAATTTTCAGCAAATTCATTTTTTCCGTGAAAATATTGCAATAATATCAGTCATACTCCACATCATGAAGAATTGGGGTTTCTCAGTTTTGCTTTTTTCCTCTTCATCTTTCATGGTCTTGAAGGTTTTGTGAAAACCAATTATGGAATTTTGAAGTTTTCCATTCCTGAAAGTTGTATATCTGTAGATTTCAATGCACCACA
>JAKBGP010000320.1 GCA_021833045.1 Thermoplasmata archaeon | reverse complement strand
CTTACTGTCAGTGACTTTATTTATTCGTCATTTGATAAACCTGTTATTGCTGGACAATACAGTATGGAATTACTATTCAAAATTCTCGAAATGATTTACTGAATGATTTTAACCCTTTGAATTATTATTTTTATATACCAGCAGCGATTGCAATTATACCAGTAGTTATGAGCTCTATTGCTATGGATGCAAGTAATAAACCCATTATTCTTGAAATGACTGTCGTTCCTGTTTTGCCTATTTTTGAGGCAATGGATGATGAGAAATAAAGAATAAAATATGATATAATAAACAAAATCACAAGTGCGATACCAAAACTAAATTTTAGCGGTATAGTATTTGCTTTTGCGTTAAGTAGTATGGCGGTTGTGATTGAACCGGGACCGGCAAGAAGTGGTGTTCCTATGGGCACTATTCCAACGTCTTCCTGTTGCTTTCCTTCCTGACTCTCCTCCCTTGTAAGTTTGGTATTTGAAGTCTTCCCCTGAAGCATGTCAAAAGCAACTTTGAAAAGCAGGATTCCACCCGCAACCTTGAAGTCGTTTATGTTAATTCCAAGTCCCTCAAATATATAATATCCCACGAGAACAAAACCAACAATCATCCCTGAAGCCATATATATGCTTCTCCTGATCGTTATCATTTTCTCCTTTTTACTGTATCCATCTGTTAAAAAAACCAGTGTTGGAATTGCCCCTATGGGATTCATTATTGCGAACATGGCTGCAAGACTGTAACCTGCGAATTCGATCATTTCAACGATGGACAATGCTATAGCCATATCTTTCACTCTTATAATTATTGGTCTGGAATTACAAAACCCTCATGGTTTAATATATTTTTTTATTAATTTTATTTGATCCTCTGTGTCTGACAACGAATATTTCATTATCTGAAAAATCATATATACCTTAAATCGTTGTTGAATTATTGGAACAGATTAAGCTATCCCAGATTATAAAGAATAACCTCAGAGGAAATAGTGGATATTATATAATGAAGTTTATCACTGGACTTGAGATGAGCCTCGATGGATATTCAACGGAACATATTGTGTTTCCCTATTCTGAGAATCTTAAGATCATATCCTACCGAAGTAGAAAGGCCCCAAAGACAAGGGAAAATGACTTTCTTATAATGCCTGAAAATGTCTTTGCTAAATTAGCATCTGATATGGAAAATTCCGGATTTTATCCTTCATCTGTAGAGCTGGAAGGCGAGGAGGGAGAGTATTTTAGAACTTCCTCATCCAGAACCCTGATCTCATACGATGTTATCATTAAGTTTCTGAAAAATGGATTCAGCTTCAAAAGCTGTACATTCAGGAAAGACAAAACTTATTTCGGTGTAGACAGATTTTCAAGGATATGGTCAAATGATAGGGATATCATCTCTGTATTGGGTGAACTAACAGCACAGTACTTATCAGAAGCTCTTAAAAATTTTTACCTGAACAAAGGTGCGGAAACAAGCATTGAAAATGTGATATTAAGGCCATATATTTCAGATTACTCAGTCAGTAGCGAGATAGTGGAGAGATTGAAGCTGAGGCTTGGAAAAAGGAGAATTACCCTAATCAAAAGATTCAGGAATGGAGATACTTTAATTTATGCATATGCAAGTGACCAGTCCCACAGGATAGAGATGATCGTAAGGCAAAACAATATGAGTCTTGTGTCTATGAATTCAACTGATTTGAATACAGTAATTGAAATGAGTGAAATTGTTGAAAAAGCAGGAGGGGTGTTTGTTGGAATTAGATCCACTCTTAAGTGAGTTTCATAAGGAAGAGAAGGAAAGAAACAAACTTTACAGTGTGATTTCTGGTCTGTTTTCCTATCTGGAATCCTGTGATATTACACCATTACAGATCAAAACCTTCAGGTGTGAAAGAGAGAGCTTTTCTATAGAAACTGTGGATAATAAGGGACAGGTTAGTGTATGGAACGGCTTCTCCGGAAAAATCAGGAAAACTTCTACTGATCCACTAACTTCAGCAAAGAGAATTGTTAATGTTTGCCTTGGAAAAAATGCTGGATTAGACAGCGATCCTTTTAAGAATTATCTTATTATTTCAGAAAGGAACAGATCAAAGGTTATTGAGAATTATTCAGGTCAGCAAAAGGAGGTTGAAATAGTTAACTTTTATCCGTTTCCATACTATGAGAAAATGCCAGTTTATGAGAAATTCTCCATACTTAGATCAGTGATTGGAATAAGGAGGGCCATGTTAAGAAATGACTTAATTGCAGAAGTTACCAAAGAGACAATTAATAGAAGCCTTGGTATGAGCACCTATGATCTCTGGGAATCCATCAGCAAGATTTTAAGTGAAGGAGTTGAGGCTGGTCTTCTGGAAGAAACTTCAGAGGGCATAAAAATGGTTGGGTTTAAGTTTACCTCAAGAAGGAAATTTATGGAAATTTACGACAGATATTTTCTAAAGGTTAATAAGACAACACTCTATGATTTTTAGACTGGAGATTTATTGGATTTACTATGCAATCAGATATCCCAGAGCCATGCCAAGAAGTGGTGATACGACCCACATGATTACAATGATCAAAAATGGTCTTATCTGCATTGCCTTCGTTTTATAAGAAAGAC
>JAKBGP010000319.1 GCA_021833045.1 Thermoplasmata archaeon | reverse complement strand
AGTACCTTCAACCCTATTTCCTGTATTACACATTCAAGCTTCTTTGCCTTGATGACTTCACCCATGACTCTTTTCAGGCCTGAGAAATATATCTCGACGATCCATCTTCTTCCATAGTTATGGATCCTCTTCCACTCATCTTCTCCAATTTTACGGATATTTCTTGCTATTCTATGTCTGAGAGGAGATCCCCTTGCTATCGTCCTGAAGTTTTTTCTCAGAGGTATTATGGCATCGGTACCATTTGCATCGAGGAGATTGAATATCTTTCTGGAATCATATGCCTTGTCTGCAAATACCTGATCTTCATTTCCTGTGACAAGCAAAGGCAACATCTGAGAATCATGCATATGCGCAGATGTGATTGCAATCTTCTGTGCTTGTACCTGAACAGTGCTCACAGCAGCATGCAACTTTATCCACCCTTTCCTCTTCTTTCCCCACTTGTCTGAGAGCCAGTCGCCCCTTATTGTCGTCTTGAAACCAGTTGAATCTATGGCAACAGAAGCAGAGGGATTAGATATCTCAGGTACCCTTATCTTCCTTATTCTAAGATATATGGCTGAATATGTGATCTTAGGTATTCCAAGCAGATCACTTATCTTTCTCATAAGAGATTCCAGTACCCGGAAAGGTGTATTGAACACTGATCGCAGACGGGCAAATATCTCCACTACAGTATCAGGCAATATGAAAGGTCTACCTACCTTGTTTCTATTCTGCTTAGCTAAATCCTCTTTAATATTCTCGATTGCTCTTAAATCTAGGAGATTCTCCATCCTCGTTACAAGCGATTCATTGTATAGAGACCAAACTCTATTATCCTTCTTTGTTTTACAACTCTTGGGGTTGGGCATGAACACCACAACCCCAATTTAATTCTGGAATAAACTATTTTGAGGAATTACTCAACAAACTTGTATATTGAACAAGAGAAAAATACCGTCAGAATGATATTCTGAGATGCTCTAGACCTCGCATATTATAGTTTCCTCTGTATCTTGGTTGTTCGATGATCTTCCCACCTTTTAGGCGATCAAGAAGCTTGTCAAAAGCAATGGCACCTTCAACCCTCGCAAGCGGTGCACCAAGGCAAAAATGTATGCCCTCGGAAAAGGAGAGATGTCTTATCTCCTTTCTAGTTATATCAAATTTCTCTGGTTCATTGAAGATTTCTTCATCGTGATTGGCAGATCCAACCATCACAGCTATAAACTTATTTTTCGCAACATCAAGACCTTCTATGCTAATTTCATCTGTCATCGATACCCTGCCAACCATTTGAACGGGAGGATCATAACGAAGCATTTCTTCTATGGCATTTTTGATGAGTGAACGATCATCAATGAGCATGTTCATCTGCTCCCTGTTTTTCATGAGCGCATAGAATCCATTTCCAATAAGATTGGTTGTAGTTTCATGTCCTGCAACGAGCAACAATGTGCAAAGCGTCAGAAGCTCCTCCACTGTTATATTGTACCCGCCTTCCATGTCTGTCACCATTTTGCTCAGAAGATCGTCCGATGGATCCCTTTTTTTGATTTCCATCAAATCACTGAAGTATTTTCCAAGTTCTCCTTTCGCTACGAAACCATTGTAAATATCATCGTCCGAAGAGAGTGGATTCAGTAACTTTGCAAATTCGTCTGATAGAATCTTGAACCTTGGCATATCCTTTTCGGGCACACCCATCAGTTTGGCAATAACATAAGCGGGAAGTGGAGCTGCAAATTGTGTAATTAAATCTATTTCATGGGTATCATTTGGTCTAAGAAGATTTTCAGAAAGATTCTCAATAAATGGCTTTAATTGTTCAATGGCTCTCGGCGTGAAAGACCTGGATGCCAGGTTTCTTATTCTCGTGTGGTCTGGTGGGTTAAGAGATAGTATTGACCTGCGTTTCATCTTTGGATGTTTATCGCCATATTCTTTCATGTATTTGTCAAATATGGGAGAGGGTTCATCTAAATCATTTGGCGTGTGCCCAAATTGTTTTTCCTTTAGAATCATGTTGCATGTATCATACCTGCTCACGAAGAAAGTGTCCAAATTCTTAGAATATACTATGGGAAATTTATCCCTCAACTCTTTATAAAATGGGTATGGATTCTGCAGTGAGCTATTCATCTCCACTAAAAAATCTTCACCTGTTTCCATTCTTTCCTTTTATAATCTAGCCATTCTATAAAATATTTTCTTCAGTACAATATTCTCAACATTCGGTTTATTTTTCTGCTTTATCCTGTGCTTGTATAGTGTCGAGGGTTTTGTGTAAGAGATTGCTGCAAAGAATCCTGCACGCAATCTCTTATTATTACTCATTTACAAGTAAGTATATTTCCTTTCTATGCAATTTGTCATTTCATTTTGGCCTGCACTTATAATTTGTTCACAAATTAGATATACGGTAAGATAATGATTTGAAAGTTTGAAAGCTATAGGAATAACTTCGCCTTTTACAGGCTCTGGAAAAACTTCAGTCACAATAGGTTTACTTAACAAATACAAAAACTCGATTGGTGTAAAGATTGGGCCGGATTACATAGACGGCATGTTCCATACATATATATCTGGAAATCGGACGCTGAACATTGATCGCTGGATCCAGG
>JAKBGP010000318.1 GCA_021833045.1 Thermoplasmata archaeon | reverse complement strand
GCAACTGAACTTATAAAACAGCTAAGAGATGCAATAAAGGATAATGATGCTGAAAAAATCGACTCTCTCTCGGAGGAGCTGTCAAAGAAAGCGCAGGCAATTGGAATGGCAATGTATTCAAAGGCACAGGAAAATCAGTCCCAGCAGTCTTCAGAAACACCAGATGAAACGAAAGATCAGGAAAATGGTCAAACCGAGGGTCAGGAAGAGAGTCAGTAAGTGATAGAATTTGGCCAAAGACTATTACAAAACACTGGGAGTTGAAAAGAATGCCTCCCCAGAGGAAATAAAAAAGGCATTCAGACAACTTGCCAGGAAATGGCATCCTGATGCCAATCCAAATAACAAAGCAGAATCAGAACAGAAATTCAAGGAAATTAGCGAGGCCTATGAGGTTCTTTCTGACGAAAATAAAAGAAAGGTATACGATCAAACCGGTCAGGTTAATTTCGGATCTAATGGAAACGAAGGATTTAAATGGCAAGATTTCTCCCATTTCAATGATTTCTCAGACATTTTTGATGATATATTCAGGAACTTCGGTGGTGGAGGTTCATTTAGATCGGGATATGGTGGGAGAGATACAAGGCAACTTGATCTAAGTCTTAGTCTCTCAATTTCAATGGCAGAATCTTACAGAGGGGCAAAAAAAGAGGTAAGATATAAGAGAACCATAGACTGCCCAAACTGCAATGGGAAAGGATTTGAAGGAAACGATGTGAAGACATGCCCAACTTGTAACGGTACAGGTCAGGAAAGAGTTGTTCAACAGTCAGGTATCTTCAGAATGGTAAACGTGATCACCTGCAGGACATGTAATGGGAGAGGTTACGTAGGCAGTACAAAATGCCATGTTTGTCACGGTTCAGGCAAAAAGACAGAAGTTGAGACAAGAACTATAGATATTCCCGCAGGAATAAGCGATAATACTCAATTTGTAATAAGGGGTATCGGTGATCAGGAAGGGGGACAAACTGGTGATCTTTACGTTCTAGTGAACGTGAGAGAAGAAAGCGGATACAGAAGGTCTAATTATGATCTTATAGTGGAAAAGGAAGTGGCCTTTCCAGATGTGGCCCTTGGGAAAGATGAAAGCGTAAATATATTCGGAGAGGATATTAAATTTAAAATACCGGCAGGGACTCAACCTGGCGAAGCCATAAGGCTAAGAAATCTTGGATTCCCTCACACACGGGGAACGGGAAAAGGAGATTTGCTTATAAGGATCAAGGTAGTTGTTCCAAAAAAACTCAATTCTACCCAGAGGGAAATCATAGAGAAGTTATCTGAAGAACTTAACACAAAGCATTCCTGGTTTGGAAAATAAGTTGTACTAATTATAAGTTCAATACTAAATTAAAAAAAATAATATATTATTACTATCCAAAAAATCGAAAAATCTTTATAAACTTGTATAAGTTTACGTTTAGAGGTAAAAATGGAAATAAAACTAACCAAAAAGAGAATCAAGGAGGATCTAAAATTTTTTATGGAAGATGATCCAATAGGAAAAATGGTATATGACGCTTTAGATAAATTATAATTTTTTAAAACCGATTAATAAGTTTCAAATCTATACAGTTCTTTTAGCCTTGGAACCTTGAACACTTAAAATTTATTGGATATATGAATGACTGTAATTAAATGGCGATCAACTAAGACGTTTTATTTCAAAAAATAATAAAGTGAGACTGTATGATTGTTTACTTTTTTGTTCACTTCTAAATCATTTATAAAATGGAGGATAGGCAAATACTTAAATACGAACAGTCCCTTAATACAAACAATGAAAATGCTAGTAGCCTTCGATAATTCGCCAAGTGGTAGGAAAGCCCTGAGCTTTGCTTTAAAATTTGAGCCCATCTGTGAATTTTTGACCGTACTATATGTGAATCCTGGAATGGTAAGAGTCGCGTCTAATGTGGATACAATTGTTCCAGAAGCAGTATTTAGTGATCAGAACAAATTTGTAGAAGAAATTCAAAAGGCAGCCGTTGAGTTAATTGGTGATAGGGCAATTAAATATGAATTTGTTAAGGTAGAAGCGACCGGAGACGAAGTTGCAAAAAAGATTTATGATACCGCAATGTCTAAACAGGCTGATTTTATAATAACCGGGACAAGAAAACTGACAGGTTTAAGTAAATTCATTCTGGGCTCTGTGAGTTCCGAATTGATAAAGATTGCACAGATTCCAGTAATGGTAGTATCTCCAGATGATATTTGATTCAAATTGAAAAAAATTCTTTGATTTAATAAACTAAGAAATTTCAGATCAAAGTGATATTGCATTAGATTATCTTTAAATAACGACCATTATAAGAACCAGAAACAGCGCTATAATAATGTACTGAACGTACCTGTTTATATTTCCGTTCATGAAAAATTTTCCAAATTTTATAGACAGTCTTGAGTAAAGTTTTGCCAGGTCGATCATGAATATCCAGAAGATGTCAAACGTCCTCTCTTGATATTTTGAACCTTCTCTTTCTTCTCTTGAAAGATACACCTTTTTCAATATGATTCTCAAGGTGTTTGCATAGGCAAATGAATTCATTTCCTCACTCTGATCTATTCCACCGTTCCATACAGGAATCTTTCTGTCATTTCCTCTTGATAATAA
>JAKBGP010000317.1 GCA_021833045.1 Thermoplasmata archaeon | reverse complement strand
CTGCAGTTCTCAGAGTTGTCATGGGATGGGTTTTTGCACCAATTTTCCTGATCACATCATACACGTCTTCATCAGGCTTTGAAAGTTCTCTCAGTTTTGTGGCATAAGCATTGTATTCTTCCCTGGTCGGCAAATGGCCGTAAAGTAGAAGGAAAGACACCTCTTCATAATTGCTCTGTTCTGCCAGAGTCTTGATATCATAACCTCTGTAATTGAGCATCCCTGCCTGGCCATCCACATATCCGATTTTTGTGCTGGCTGCGATGACACCCTCAAGCCCTTTATGTACTTCAGTGTTATTTGTGGCATTCTCCATATTTGTTCATCTCAAACCTATATGTAAAATCCTTAAATAAAGGTTAAAGAACTAAATGTATTATTTAAAGAAAGGATAATTTACATTTTATTTTCACAGAATAAATCAAATTCTAGACAGGGGGCTGAATATATCATGCGTTATTATTTCTCTTATACTTGGAGAATCAGTTCAGGTCCGATATCTGGTTGTGCATTCTAATAAACGAGAAAGAACGGAAAATTGATTTCAGATTTTTCTTATCTCCCAAATGCCAAATTGTTAGCGAAAAGTTATAATTTTATCATTGACTTATGGGTTATGAATCTGACCACAACACAACTTCGATCAATTATAAGTGCATTTCTTAAGGAACAGTTTGAAGTTGACAAGTTTAGGATCAGTTCAGCGATCCCAAGCGAATCTCCTAAAGGAAAAAACCCAGCATGGGTGTTGTTAGTGCATTACAATACTCCAGCTCCGTCTAATGAAGTGATTGGAAACCTGAAAACTCCACTCAGCATTTCTCATTCATTGCTGATTGTAATTGACGATGAAGAAAAGAAAGTTTTATACTGGAATGAGTCGTAATCGGTGCTAAGTTTGGGACTAATTCTTGAATGGATCGAAATTGTAGGAACTAACTCATCTATCAAATTAGAAGCTTTGATTGACACTGGAGCTGAAGGAAACTACATTAGGGGAAATGCTGGAATGAAGGAAAAAATCGAAAGTTTGGGTTTTTATTCATTCAATGAAACAGATGTTAGTATGCCAAGAATTCGTGAACCAAAAACGTACATTGAATACAAATTTTTGGAGCTTAGGTTTCTTGGTCAGATTATTACGTTTCCCGATTTCATTGTCATGGATGATATCGATTATGATGCCATAATTGGCGTGGAAGTTATGCAAACTTTGGGACTAAACATTGATATGAGTTCAGATAAGATATCAATTTAATATGAAATACACCTCCATATTATAGTTCAAGTGGTTTCAGTTTTACAGTGGCCCTAAAAGGCAGAATCAATACTGAGGTTTGCCCTGAAAATTATATTTCCAGCGTACTTCAAGAATCCGACAAAATGTTATTTATCCCGGGAAAACTCGCTTATTGTGAACATTTCTCAGCCAATAATGGATAGGTGTCCGAATGCAGAATGAAATTGAAGAAATTTTAAAAATCCCGGTCACACATGAAATGGGAGTCAAAACAGATGCTGAAAAAAACAGTATTGGACATGTTGTAAAGGCTTACACACCCATCGTGATCCTTAGCATAATCTGGGGAATGGCCTTTGTGGCCATAAAATCCCTGGAACCGGTTCTCACGCCGGTGAATCTGACCCTGTTGAGATGGTTCATTGCAGGAGGCGCATTCCTCGTCCTTGCCCCCTATGCAGGAAGATTGAAGCAAAAATTCGATATCAGGGATTTGCCCAGATTCCTTGTGATTGCATTCGCAAATGTTGTAAGCTACAACCTGACACTTAACTATTCGGAAAATAGCATATCTGCAGGGCTGGCAGTACTTCTGGTAATGCTGGGTTCTGTTTTTATAGCCTTATTCTCCTGGATTTTCCAGGGTGAAAGGCATGGAAAATGGATTATATTCAGCCTTATATTGGCTTTTACAGGATTGTCCATACTCACTTTTGGAAGTCAGATGAGTTCCGGAACAAACACCCTGCCAGGAATTCTTGAGGTTATAGGAACTGCATTATCTTTTGCGGTCTTTACAATTTTATCAAGGCCCCTGATCCAAAAGTATGGTGCTGCTCCATTTGCAATATGGGTAGGGCTAGCAGGTACAGCTATGCTGGTCCCACTGGTTTCAGGAAGTTTTTTCACACAGGTTGAAGCTCTCTCCCTTCAGAGTTTAGCAGCAGTCCTCTATCTTTCTCTTTTGAGCACAGTTGCAGGTTACATGATCTTCTATTCGCTGGTCAAAAGAGGCACGGTCACCAGGCTAGCAATCCAACTGTATCTTGTTCCACTGGTGGGTGTAATTGGAGGAATGTTCTTCCTTTCTGAAACTATCAGTGTATACACTATGCTTGGAGGAGCAGCGCTGGTGGTTGCAGTCACGCTTTCAACTATAAGGGCACGATAAAAGCAGGAGCGATCAAAGGAATGACGGGGGAGTTTCAGGATCTTACCGCATGATCCTGGAAGTTTTAACGGTTGCAAGGAACTATATTCTGAAACAGCAGGATGGATTTTCGAAATATGCCTTGGACATTTGCACCAGGACTTTGTCCCTGGTGAGTATTCCGGATACCTGATTGTCAATGCCTGTGCCGGAAACGGTGAGTAATCGGCCGTCTG
>JAKBGP010000316.1 GCA_021833045.1 Thermoplasmata archaeon | reverse complement strand
CCAGATTCTGGATGATCACTACAGGGAACCAAGAAACTATGGAAAGATGGAGAACGCAGACTCACAGGTCACTGAGACCAATCCCACCTGTGGAGATACTATTTCACTTTTCATAAAGATTCTCAATGGGAAACTGGAAAAGATTTCTTATGTTGCCAGCGGCTGCCTCATCAGCGTGGCATCAGCATCCATACTATCGGAAAGAGTGGAAGGAATGCAGGTGGATGAAATCATGAAAATCACCAGGGAAAACGTGCTTGGCAATCTTGGATTGAAGCTTGGGCCTGCCAGGGAGAAATGTGCACTTATATCATATGATGCACTGATAAAGGCCATAAAACAGTACATAAATGGGGAAAAAATTATTTTATAGAATTTAATAGTATTTTTATAGTAGTTTTTCAATTAGTTTATATTCATAGAATTTATAGCTAATATAAGAAACGTAAAAATAGTTAAAATTATTATCAGAATATCAAATTTACAATTAATGTGGGGTGATTGTAGTGTCAATTAACGATTACGAACATGTAAACGACATGATCGAATATTCGGCATATAAGGTTATAAAAAGTTATGAAGAGGAAAAAAACACTGCTCCTAGGGGTATTTATTTCAATAAATCTATGTCTCTAATAAACAACAATCTAAAGAATCATGGAATAGATATGAAGTTGCCCCATTGCTGGTACAGATGGGGTGATGAAGTAGTTAGATACTTTATGCCTTATGAAATAAAGTGGGATCACGAAGAATCACAATACACCAAGGTAAAATGGATAGGAGATGTGCCCAATCCACCTGAATCTGAACCTAGGAAAATTATAGACAATACTGTCTTGTATGTTCTTGAAAAATACTCTAATAAAGATGCCCTACCTGAGTTCATAGATCTTATATATGAAAATGCTCCTTTTGAATTTCAAAGGAAATACAGATTTGTGCGGGAATTCTTTTTTCTGACAAAGAACAAAAGTTTAGGTATTAGCGATCCACTTAAGGAAGTTTTGTTGCCACAAATATCAGATGCCTTGGATCATTTTCCCGAAGACAATCAATTCCAAACAATAAGAGAATTCATTCCTGCTTTCAAAAAATTTGTTGAGTACTCAGTAAATTCTAACCGTAATGATTACTCTGAACTGGAAGAGGTTTCGGAAGAATTTTGGTTCTGGTTTTCTTATTTCCTGAGGCTTCACAAAGATGCTCATGAAAATGTAAATCAAGAAACCATTCTAATTTGGAGAGAAAAACTTTCAGTAGAAACTGAAAATTTTTATAATAATTTCAAGAACCATGTCTTATCTCTAAGCAAATATAACAAAGACGTAAGAAACGACAAAATATTGGGTCAATATTTAATAGAAGCTGAATATGAGGAAAGTGAAGACGAATTGATATTTGCTGACTTCAAGGAGACAGTGAAAGATTTGGATGACTTTCTCAAGGAAAATGATAACAAATTTCATGCGAAGACTTTTGACTAATATAAATAAAATGGTGAATATTTATTGAATTTAGAACCTCTCATAATAGACACATGTGTTTTTAGAGACAGTTCATTCATTCAAAAGTTGAAGAATTACCATGGAAGAAAATGCATATCACCAATTACTTACGTAGAAATGCAAATTTTTCTTATTGGGAAAAAGAAAAAGGAACAATTTTATTTTGACGATTTGTTGAAGAGGGCAAAAATTGAGATCATGACTTTAAGAAAGGAAGAAGCAGTTGCAGCTACGGTAATAGGAATAGGGAATGGGGAGTTTAATAAAAATTCGAGAGACTATATGATTGCTTCACATGCATATACCGCACCTTGGATTGTTATAACTTATAATAAACGAGATTTTATCTATCTTGGTGAAAGAGTTTTAAACCCTGATGAATTTAAAAAATCAAAAAACATCTGACTAAAAAACAAAAGTGTTGAGAAATAAAAATACAACAATCGCGTTCAGATGCAAAAAAATTCTGTAAAAGTCTAGTTATAGTTTTTCATGGAGTATTCTGTACCTGGACCCATCTTTCAATTTTCTCCATTATGCTTTCATAATCCGGGAGCTTATTGAAAACGAGGTTTTTCAAGTCCTTTTCAAATCTTTGTGCCCTTGATTTCACTTCATTCATAAACAAAAATGTGGAAAACTCCATTCTGTAAAATTCTAGTTTCCTATTGATCAGATCTGGGTTGAATAATATCTTCTTGCTGTCTATAAGAAAATATAGATCGAAAATATCCCTGCCCTTCTTTCTGGTCAGTATTGCCCTTACCTTTTCTGAACCCACCTCATCCAGATTCATTCCTGACATCCGTTTAACAGGAATTGAATATTCCGGGAAATCCATCTTCAGTGGAATCCTCTCTGCAATCACATTCTCTCTTTTGCTTATTTCAACGTAGACCACGCATCGATCCTTGATACTGGTGTTCAAAGGGCCATTGGCAATTATCCTGAACGAGAAAGTAGTTGTTATGAGTAATCAATACAGTTGACTGGTGTTTCGAGACTTGAATAATACCAATAGTTAAAACAAAACGTCGTAAAATCAAAATATAAATAAAAATACAACATATCATGAAAGATGTACATAGTTTCCAGCCAGAGATCGTCCGATTTTTCAAGTAAAATGTCCGCAAGATCCAT